>DASPNB010000426.1:0-2370 GCA_035626755.1 Flavipsychrobacter sp. | reverse complement strand
CCCAATGCCCCTGTTGATTATCAACAATTTAGCTCCCCGCCCCCCTGTTCCAATGGTAATATCCCTATTATATTATAAAAAAAAGGGGCACAAGGCCCCTCTTTCTATATTCTAGCTATATACTGCTGAAACACAGCCAATTAAAGTTATCTGACAACTATTTTTGAGTTGTAAATACTTCCGTCGGCATCCAGCTTAAGCAGGTAAATACCGTTTACATAGCTGCTTAGATCCACCACTACCTGCTGTGTAGCGCCGGCAACTGTTCTACGCTCTATAACTCTGCCGGTCAGGTCGCTTATTTCCAGCTCCACTTGTTCAGCCAAAGGCAGGTCTATCTTAACAATTCCGGTAGTCGGGTTGGGATATACATTAAACTCAGAATGGGCATGCTCCAGTTCAAGTTCAGTTTCCTGGTTATTCGCAGTCCTGAAAGATATACCGGGGCCAATATTGCAGCATCCACCCAGGTTGTCACCATGGGCCAGGTGGGCGGGCACCGCGTTCACTGAAACATATATTACATGCGCGTTTCCGGGATTACCTGGCGGGATATGGCACACAGCCACTTTCTTACCCTCGGTGGGTGCTACCTGTGCCGGTTGGTTCACAGTTGCTGACAACTGAACAGAGCAGCCATTTGCATCGGCAACCGTCACGGAGTAAGTGCCGGCAGTCAGTCCACTGACATCTTCAGTAGAGGCGCCGGTACTCCAGCTAAAGGTATACGGGGCAACACCACCACTTACTGTCAGGTCAATAGCGCCGTCATTTCCTCCAAAACAAGGAACATGCGTAACCGCAGCACTTAGAGCCAGCGGCTGATATGTGCCGAAGGCGATCGCTGCAATATTGAAAACTCCTGCTGCAGTTCCCACGGTTGTTACATTACCGGTTGCCGGGTCAACAGTCTTAAGAATGAAACCAGCTGTACCCCTCTGGCCAGAGTACATTACATTATTCATGTCAGCCGCAAGCATATTATGCAGGGTGCCATTGACATTCACAGTGGAGACAATCTGGCCATTTGCTTGATTCAGCAAACTAATAGTATTAGCACTTTTCAGGTATAACTGTTCCGGACAAAGTGAATTGAACGCAAGACCGGTGATGGATGTTATACAACCGCAGGTTCCTACAAGTGTTGAAGTGCCTGTATTAATATCTATCGTATAAAGGCCGTCAACAAACGGTTCACCCCAGGCATAGAGAACACCGCTGGCACTGAAAGTCATATCCGGAACCTGGATATTTCCGATGGAACCAACAGAAGTAGGAGCTGCGGTCACCGGATCCAGAGTATACAGGTGAGCCATACCGGTATTTGGATTGAAGCCCGCTGTGTAAATGACCCCAGTTTGCGGATGTACAGCCAAGGCAGTCATGTGTGTAAGACCAGTGTTACCTATGGTCGAAACGGATGAACCATTAGAAGGATCAAGCGTATATAGAATGGAAGAAGTTCCACTTGCGCCGCTTATTGCATATAATGTCTGCTGCGCACGGGCATTTATCCCCATTAACAGGGCGACCGCCAACAACATTAACGACATATTCCGCTGTAATAAGCCTCGAGTCTTCTTAAAGTAATTTGTTGATTTGTGATTCATTTTTTTTTATTTAATTGTTAAAAATATGACTCCTAAACGCAGAAGTAAACGCATGCATATATAGATAGAACTATTTTATGTACCAATATCAAATATTTAACCTAAGACATTATATAGACCCTGTCTGAATATATTTCTTGGCTGTCAATATATTTTCGGCCATTAGACGAAAAATCTTCTGCCCAACCCGCTCGGACTGGTATTGTTTATTCATTTCCTGTTGAACAAACCCGCCCACCAAGGAAATTTCATGCTCCTGATTATGGAGCTTCCAATACTTTAAATTGTTAGCTGCTATGAAAGCAAGGTCCCTATCGGCAATCAGGTGGACATTGATATCAAGAATGCCAGTTTTGGTACCGGCTCCTGCAAAAGTGAATTCCATATGAGTTTCGTCTTCAAAGTAAAACTCCACCCGATCCCCTACTTTGAGCGGAAAGGATTTAAATGACGACGCGAATTTGATATAATTGGCATAGCCATAAGACATGAAACTGATACCCAAATGGTGTAGCTTAGTTGGCGAGTAAAAGTCCTCACTATACCGGGCAAACGTAGCCTTGTTTCGGGGATAACTCATGAACGGAAAGGTCTTGATGAATTCATCTTGTACCTTGTCGGAAAGCTGGATAATACGGGCTGCCAGGCGCTCAATATGAGTAGAACTCTCATTAATGATAGCCGCTTTTACATCGTAATAAATGGGCATAAACAGGTGTGGTGGTTTGTTTTTTGTTTTGCTTAGGCATCAAAAATATCA
>DASPNB010000425.1:0-2958 GCA_035626755.1 Flavipsychrobacter sp. | reverse complement strand
GCCCCCCTTCGTTATCGATTGCTCAATTAGCTGTTTGCCAATTTCCAGTTCGACGCCTATATCCTGCCCCGCTTCAAATTTTTTCTTCAGCCCGTTTGTCCATGTGCGATACTGGTCAGGCCAGGCCTGCAGTTTGAACTGATAAACTCCCAAGCGTGCTGGGCTGTATATCGTTTCCCAACGATCATTATTAATCAGGTTAAGGACCAGTTCGCTCCACACTTTTTCGAGCTCATGTTTTATAAACACACTTGCATCTATTTCATCGTGTCCGTCCGCGAAAATGCTGGCTGATAATGGGATATCTTCATTTATGAGGGCCTTTGCCCTATAGGCTCCATTATCAATACTTGGTTGAATTCCGGTAATGACAACTCTATTGGTGTTCATCTATATTGTCGGGCAATAAAAAATTCATTCCAGTTGATAAACATGTTTGACTTTCATTATATAATTGTACTCTGGCATACTTTTTCTACTTACTAGCAAAAGCATCGTACCTATGGAAAACTTTCTGAAGAATATTAAGTGGATATCAATTCCGATCGAGGAACTCGCCCGCCAGTACGATTTTACAGTGGCCTACATTAAAGAGAAGATGACGGAGAAGGATATACCTCTCGTTGAGCAGGGTTCAAAAGAGGCCATAGCCAAGAAGTATATCAGTGAGCTTATAGGATAGCACGTGTAACATTTTTATCGATCGTTTTAATGTATAGCCTGGTAAAGGCGTAATTGTATAACAAAAACACAGTAAATAATCCCCCACCAAAGGTGGGGGATTATTTGTGTCACCCCCAAAGGGGGTATCATTAAAACAGCTTCAAATCTGTGGTCCCATCTTCCTTTTTCTCCTCTTCCTCCTGATATTTTACATATCTCTTGACCTTTTCCTCATCCACCCCTACCGTACTGACAAAATAACCTCGACTCCAAAAGTGGTTCCCCCAATATGGTTTCTTTCTCAGAACTGGATAACTCTTGAACAGCATTATTGCTAGCTTCCCCTTTAATATTCCCATGAACTCTGACACGCTCATCTTCGGAGGAATACTACATACAAGATGAACATGGTCCGGTTGCACATTCAACTCCACTACCTCAACTTCCTTCCAGGAGCATATCACCTTGATCTTATCCTCAACAGCATCTGCCACAACATCTGTCAACACCGAAAACGATACTTCGGAGTCCAGACAATATGATAAACGCAATAGTAAAAACTGTGAGACAGCTTTCGGTATTTACCCATACCCAAATATAACAAACTGGCCCTGCCTTTACCCCTGACCACCGCCTTAGGCGGTGGTTTTGATAGGAATAATAAAAGGCTGCAGTATAATACTGCAACCCCTCATTGATAGAAAACAGAAAACGTCTCTTAGCGGCCACCACCTGATGAACCACCACGGTTGCCCTCTGATGAGCCACCAGGTCCGCCGCCGGAAGATTCTCCGCCTTTCCGGGATATCTCCTTTTGTTCGTCTTCATTCATGCCTGCAAAGCCTCTGTTGGATGAACCGCTTGATGAGCCACTGCTGGAGCCACTTGAGTTGCTCGCGTTACCGCGTCCGCCGCCGGAAGCTTCGCCACCCTTACGTCCTATTTCAGACATGTGTTCGCGGTCTTCACTTACCAATTTACCGCTTTCGCGGCCGGCTTCGCGGGCTTCTTCTGAGTCAAACTCATGGGCTACACCTTGCTCATGTGCTGCCTTTCCGCCTTTGCTGGCAATTTCCCTTTGCAGGTCTTCGTCCATTGAGGCAAAGCCACGGTTTGATGTGTTGCCTTGATTTCCTATGTTTCCCTGGCTACCGCCTTGGTTGCCCCCACGGCCACCTTGATTCTGATTTTGTTCTGGCATAGTAATTCGAATTTTAAGTTAACAATGAATAACTAGTGCTTTTTATGGTTTGTTTCCTTGTCTTTCTTCCTCGCATTAGGATACTATGTAAAAGATTACAAGAATAATCACTGCGACCAGAGCTACTAAAGGAACGATCATTTTATTGGTTTTGAATGTTGAATTGATACTAACACCGTGCCTAATAAACACCTCAACTGTTTGAAAACTACTTGTTTAGGCAATGGCCGGCCTATTGCCGCCTGGAGCTAAGTCAGGCAGCTAACGCAGTTTTCCCAGCTATATCTCTATCAGCTACTATAAAGTATTTGTATTCCTCTCGTACATCTTCTGTCTCTACTTGTTACTCATCAATAGGTAGTTATTGCCCGGATCGCTTGTTGACCCACAGGGATACTTTATTCCTGGTCATACAGAGCCTGTGGAGGAAATGAAACCATGCCGTAGTTGGCACAATTTCAGTATGATATCAGTTTTCCGGACGACCAATAATTGCATTCCACTTTTTTTTAACTTTAAAAAGAAGTTGTTATGGACTTATTACAAAATCAAACAGATCGGGAATTTGAATTACCGCAGCAGAAAACAAAGAAGAGAGGCTTCGCATCTATGAGCCCTGAGAAACGCAGGGAGATCGCAAGCAAAGGCGGCAGGGCCGCAAATGAAAAAGGAACCGCTTACAGGTTCAATTCAGAAACCGCCAGGAAAGCCGGCCGTATCGGCGGGAAGAGTGTGAGTGAAGACCGGGAACATATGGCGGAGATTGGCCGTCTCGGGGGCGAAAGTTCCAGCAGGGCAAAAGGATATAATCTTATTTCGTTTCAATAAATATCGTTAGATATGGAATATCCCCTGATGACATTTGCTGAAGCCCGACATTTGTGCGACTCGTGTTATTCTTATCGGCTATAAACTAGGTAGTAGCGAGGTCTATAAAGACCTTCGTTTTTACGTCGTGAAGCAGTTCGGCTTAACTGTCCGGGCCAAAGAGCTGAACATGGTCGCCTGCGATCAGAAGTTAGACAACGAAGATAAATTTGAGATAAGCGGTCTGAGGAGAGAAACTGCCTTTCTGCCACCTCTCGGATAAGAAA
>DASPNB010000424.1:0-5427 GCA_035626755.1 Flavipsychrobacter sp. | reverse complement strand
CAGATGCCACCTTTCTTCTGTGCTTCTGCTATGGTATGAATAGCTATAGTTGTTTTACCTGAAGATTCTGGTCCGTATATTTCGATAACCCTGCCGCGGGGGAAGCCACCTACACCCAGGGCCACATCAAGCCCCAGCGAGCCGCTGCTGATAACGTCCACCACGTTTTGCTGTTTGTCGCCCAGCATCATCACCGATCCCTTTCCGTAGTCTTTTTCTATTTTGTCTATGGCCAGCTTAAGCACCTTTAGCCTGTCGTTAGTCGTCCCGTTTTTTTCTGCTACGCTCATTGTTTTTCTATTTTATATATGATCTGATTTGTTACTCAAGTTAAGCCAAAATCCAACGGCCACCTCAAAAAAATATTCACCCTTTTTCCCCTTGTTTGCCGTTGATTGAGTAAAGGTAACAAGGCGTTTTAAATAGGAAGAAAATTGTGGATATCTTCAAAAAATGTCGTGACAGATGTGTTTTAAAGTTAGTACAATCCGTAACATTATTAGTACTTTTATATAAGTTCCTATGTTATAAACACCACAATCATGAAAATACTTGTGCTTCTTTTGGTGTTCGCTACCACTTGTGCTAATGCACAGATCTTTCAATGGGTTAAGTACTTAGGTGGTATTCCGGGAGGCCATGGTTACATGTCAGCTCCGCACGGTAAAGTCACTGCTATCGATGGAAATGGTAACGTCTACCTTACAGCAAACAATGGCTATCTCAAAAAGTACACGCCTCAGGGAGCACTCATTTGGTCAAAAAATATCGGCGGTAACGGGTATGCTCTAACTATAGATCAACTGGGCTACATCTATATCGTTGGGGGTTTTTATGACACAATGGACGCTGATCCCGGGCCGCAGTTTGATACTTTGGCCGGCATTGCAGGTGATGTGTTTGTGACGAAATTGGACGCTAATGCAAATTTTGTATGGGCGCGATCATTTGGTGGTATTCATGCAGACTACGCTACAGATGTTGCTGTTGACCTGCAGTCAAATGTTTACATCGTGGGTTCATTTTCGGACTCCACCGATTTTGACCCGGGATCTGGTATTGAATTCGCTGACACAGGTGGTGCATACCTCACTAAGCTCGATAGCGCAGGTGACTATCTTTGGACTTATTATGAAACTTTTACAGGTAGTGGTTATCTGGATTTTAATAATTCTGTGGCTGTTGATGATTCATTTAATATTTATGTGTCCAGTGTCAACGCAGTTAATACTATGCCGGTTGGTTATGTCTCACGATTTGACAGCACTGGTATAATGAGTTGGAGAAAGCAATATTTGAATTCTATCGGAGAAAATATCTATGATCTGGAAATAAGCGATTCAGGTTATTTGTTTGCTGTAGGCCTAATGGATTTCATTCCAGGGCAAACACCGGGAGTTTTCTTCATACAGAAAATGAATCTATCAGGAAATGAAATCTGGATGTCAAAGTTTGGCCGCTCCGAAATTGACTGGCAGGCTAACCTTACCATTGATAAGGACGGAAATAGTTATGCTATAGGCTCCGGAACGTTTGGAGTTAATAACTATTTCTATCCCGGAGCTCCTATGTTTACAACCTATGGTAAGCCTACAATGTTCGTTATCAAAATCGATCCAGCCGGAGTACCACTGTGGGGTGGCTTTCATGGAATTGTGAATGCAAACTATCAGACAAGCGGCTATGGTATTGAGGTCGATGATAATTGCGGCGTGTATCTGGCCGGTTACGTAAAGGGAACTGTTAATATCGGACTCTATTATACTATTGGTTCAGCTCTTTTGACAGGCGACGGACTTTTTTTAGAAAAGTTTAAATGTACCAGTCTTGAAGGGAGTATGATGCTGCTGTCTAACAGTATCACCACACTTCACCCCAATCCCACCACCGGTTCGTTCACTCTCAAGGCAGCAACAACTTCTGCAGATAAATCTGCGTCAATAGAAATAAGGGATGTTCTCGGAAAACTCGTTTACCGTACCATAGAGCAAATCAACAATGGGCTCAAGACCGAAATAAACCTTGATGAAAATATAGCTCCCGGCGTCTACTTCCTTCGCCTGAAAACAGAGGGTGGGGAGGAGAATATCAGGTTTGTAAAAGAATAGGTAAGGAAAACAAAAAAGGCTCCCCGTACAGGAAGCCTTTTGCTATGAACAAAATATTTGTTACACCTTGAAGTGAGCAAAAGCCTTGTTAGCTTCAGCCATACGGTGTGTATCTTCTTTCTTCTTTACTGCACCACCTTCGCCCTTAGCTGCTGCTACTATTTCGTTAGCCAGCTTGTCAGCGATGGTCTTACCGTTACGCTCGCGGCTAAAACGGATCAACCATTTGATGCTCAGTGATATCTTACGGTCAGGACGTACTTCAGCAGGTATCTGGAAAGTAGCACCACCTATACGACGGCTACGAACTTCTACTGCAGGGGTAACGTTCACCAGGGCGCGTTTCCACACTTCATATCCGTTCTCGCTGGTCATGGCACTTACTTTATCCAGTGCATCATAAAAAGCAGACAGAACCACTGTCTTGTTACCACCCCACATCAGGCAGTTCACGAAACGCGTTACTTGTATATCGTTAAACTTTGGATCCGGAGCTAAAGGAAGCTTTTTGGCTTGGGCCTTTCTCATCTATTGTGAGCTTTAAAACTTATTATTAAAAATTATGATTTCTTTGCTTTTTCCCTCTTAGTACCATACTTAGAGCGGGACTGCTTACGGTCTTTCACACCTGCAGTATCCAGTGCACCACGAACAATGTGGTAACGAACACCCGGAAGATCCTTCACACGACCGCCGCGGATCAGCACGATGCTGTGTTCCTGGAGGTTGTGGCCTTCACCCGGAATGTAAGCGATAACCTCGATCTTATTGGTAAGACGAACCTTCGCTACCTTACGGAGAGCTGAGTTTGGCTTCTTCGGAGTAGTAGTGTACACACGGGTACAAACACCACGGCGTTGCGGACACGCATCCAAAGCACGAGACTTTGATTTTGCGCGGATTTGCTGGCGTCCTTTACGAACTAATTGTTGTATAGTAGGCATTGCTGACCTTTAGTATAAATATTAAAATGGAGTGCAAAGGTAATGTTTTTTGATAAACAACAAAAAAATTATCTCCAAAATATAGTCGTTTTGGGCCGTTTTTCTTAAGAATCGCCTCCCGTTCATTAGGTTTTCATTGAACCTTGTGGTAAACTTCTTATCAACTGGGGTAAGGACCGCTGGTAGAGGAAGCGGTAAACTATACTAATCTGCCATTTTAGGTAGCTCAAATTTGCCTTTCAGTTCATTTTCAATATTTTTCCGGGCAGCCTCCTCATATTTGGTAAAAAATTCAGGTGTGTTGTATATGCTGTCCATAGCCAGGAAACGCTCCATAAAGGCTCTCCGGCCGTTGTTATACATCACATCGGGGTACATGTGGTATTCCTTCCTTATATCTGCCACATATTGCGCATAGCTCTCTTCATCTTTGCCCAGAATGGCCAGGTCAGCATCTATAAAATAATTGGTATCGTGGTCGGTATTTTTCACGTGTTTGTGCGTAGCCAGTATCTGCTTCTGGCAGGCCTCTGTCCGTTCTTTGGAGAGGCCAAGTTTTTTCAGCCTTTGGGCCGCTACTGCTGCGCTTTTTTCTTCGTTGTCTCTCTTTAGGGTATAATAGATGACATCGTGATAAAAAATAGAGAACAGCAACACATCCCAGTCTTTTATTTTTTTCTTTACAGGCTTCAGCTCTGTTATAACGTGCTCCAGGTGCTCCAGGGTATGATAATACCGCCCTTCCTCGGTGTAGTTATTCTCTATTTCAAGCCACAAGAGTTGAATGGTAGCTTCCGGGGCGAGGCTGTTGCGCTTGCAGGCTGCATGAAATGTCTTCTTGAGCATATAAATAATAATTTTTAAAACCGTTACCAAAATGCAAGGGTATAACACAATGAAAAATATGCCTTAGTGATGTAAGTGGTTTCAGCCGGTTCGGTTTAAGACGGGATGGCTGATTGGGGTATACTAATGATTACCACAGTACCATGTCCCGGTCTCGAATCGAAAGATACATCACCTCTCAGATATTGCACACGTGTCTCAATGTTTTTTAGGCCTATTCCGTTCCTTATATTATCGTCGGCAAGGTCAAAGCCTTTTCCATTGTCTTCTATAGTGGCGCTTAGGCCGTCTTCATCTTTTATTATCGAGATATCCAGCCTGCTGGCTACGGCGTGTTTTATCACATTATTCACGCATTCCTGTATTACCCGGTAGAGCACAGTTTCAATGGAGGTATCCAGCCGTTCGTCCAGCCCCTCGGTATAGAGGTTTACCTCCATCACTCGGCTATCTATTTTATTCACAAACTCCCGTACGGCCGAGGCTAGTCCCGCTTTTAGCAGGGCATTGGGCATCATGTTGTGCGACACCGCTCTCACTTCCTTGCAACTCTCGTCTATCAGGCTCAGTATATTGTCTATCCTTATTTTTTCTTCTTCGTTCGGTACCTGTATTTCGCTCAGGAAGGTGGAGAGGTTTATCTTGGCGGCGCTCATCATTTGTCCCACGCCATCGTGCAGGTCCTGGCCTATGCGCTGGCGTTCCCTTTCCTCTGCTTCCAGCACGGCGCGGCTGGCCTGTTCCTGCTGTTTTATCAATGCTTCCTGCAGCCTCGTTTCTTCCTGTAGCTGCCGGCGCCTGTACACCTGCCATCCCAGGAAAAGCCCGAGCAGCAATACCAGCAATGCCCCGGCTATAATATAGTTCCGCCGGCTGATAGCGATCTGCTGCATCTTTATCTGCTGTTCTTTTTTGCCCGTTTCATACTGGGTGTTCAGTTCCTCTATTTGTCTTGCTTTTGCTACGCTAAAAATGGAGTCCTTTATGCCCGTCGCCATCCTGAAATACTTCAGCGCCTCCTCATGTTTACCCTGTGTGCTATACAGCTCCGACAGGAATTGATAATTAGTAGATAGCAGTTCCTGGAAACCCAGCTTCTGAGATAGCTCGTTGCTTCTTGCGAGGCTTCTCCCGGCTTTTTCGTACTCCTTCATGGCAGTGTACAGGCTGCCGAGGTCGGAGTAGGTCATGGCTATAGAAAAAGTATCTTTTAGTCTCAGCCTAATATCCAGGCATTCCAGGGCATACAGCTCGCTCTCGCGGTATTTGCCTTGCAGCATGTATACCCCGCCTATAAAGCTCAGGCAATAGCTTTCTCCCAGTGCATCGTTTCGCAGGCGGGCTATTTCCATCGATTTGTGGTATCTCCTTATCGCTTCTTCGTAGTCTCCTCTGTATTCGAATACCACTCCCGACTCATTCCATATCATCTGTACACCGGCCGAGTCGTTAATAGACTCGTATAGCTTCATCGCCCTGTCATAGTACAGTTCAGCCTTGTCCAGTTCTCTTGTTTTCCTGTACAGCTT
>DASPNB010000423.1:0-2405 GCA_035626755.1 Flavipsychrobacter sp. | reverse complement strand
CCTGGAGCTGAGGCTCCTGCACGCTACCAGCTTTTATAAGCGCACCGATATAAAGTGTATTATCCGGGCCTGTCTTATATACATACGTGGGAAGTACCTCATCGCGGCCAATATTCTTTGAGTGCAGGAGATACTGCCTGGTTTGGGGTGATAGCTTTGCCTTTTGAGCAAAAACAGGGTTCAATAGAAACATCAAAAAACAAAACGCTGCAATATTCTTCATCAAAACCATTTAAGAGGACTATAAAATTAAGCCTAAATCGCCATATAAGAGCCAGTTGCACTTTGCAATAAAGCGTTCGTACTTTTGCAGCCCATGGTGAAGGTCATAAAAGGGAAACTGGTACTGGGCAGGGGCGGAGCCCTGGTTTTGCTGGTGATTCTTGGCGGTATCAACCGGATTGCCTCAAAAGATCAATATATTACCAATAGATCCCCCATCACCGGCCCTTCGCTCGATTCAGTGGTGAGTATGATGAAACAGGGCGACCTGGTGCTGCGCCGCGGCCGGGATATCGCCAGTTTTATGATCAGCCGAACCAATAATAAAGACCAAAACTATTCACATTGTGGCCTTGTGCAGGTAGAAAATGGCTATCCTTTTGTATACCATTTTATAGGTGGTGACCAAGCCCAGGGTCTTCACCGCGATTCCGCGCAGGTATTTCTATCACCGAAACATAACAATGCGGGCGCCATAATGCGTTATGAGCTCAGCGAAGGCGAACTTCAAAAACAAAAAGAGCTGATAATTGAACTGCGCAAAAATCCCAGGCCCTACGACAATGAATTCACCCTGGGCAACGAGAGGCTTTATTGCGCCGAATTCATATATAAAGTAATGAATACGGTAAAGGCCGACAGCAATTTTATCAGGACAAGGCTGAATAATGGCTATGCCTATGTGCCCCTTGATGCGCTATATGCAGGGAAGACCTCTCTCATTTGGCAAATGACCTTTAAGTAATAACTTTACCACACATATTTAGATTATGAGAAAAATATCTATTATAGCTCTTACCGCTTTTTCCTTGGTCCTGGCTTCCTGTAATTCCGGCGGACCGGAAAAGGTGGCAGAAAAATGGCTGACAGATTTCCTTCATCTTGACTATGAATCTGCCGAGCAGTATTCTACCAAAGAGACAATCAACCTGTTGAAGATATTCAGGGCGCTGAATGAAAAAGCGCTCACTGATTCGGCCCGCAAAGAAGCGCAGAAAATTACTGTGGACATAAAGGACGCGCTGGTAGAAGGCGACAATGCAACAGTGACCTACACTTCTACCCTGATACCTGAAGAACAAACCATTTACCTGGTAAAGGAAAACGGCGAATGGCTGGTACAACTTTCAAAAACGGAGATGTTCAGAGATCCCGAGTTACCGGCCGACCCGGATCACGACCCGAATGTAGTTGCAGACACTACTACCACACAGGTAACAGGAGATACTTCAGCTGCTCAATAAAAAGACAATAACATATTTAAAAGGCTTCCCTCAGGAAGCCTTTCTTCTTTATCCAAAGAACATATAGCAAAGTACTATCGAGGTAATGATCCCCACGAGATCGGCAAGCAACATAGAACCTATTGAGTAACGTGTATTGCGGATAGACACGGCACCGAAATAAACAGCAATTACATAGAAAGTAGTATCGGAAGAGCCCTGCAAAACACAGCTAAGGCGACCCGCAAATGAATCGGGCCCAAAGGTGTTCATAGCATCAACCATCATACCCCGGGCGCCACTACCGCTCATAGGTTTTATAAGTGCTGTCGGCAGCCCATCTACAAAACGCGTGTCCGCACCCAGGGCATCGAATACTGTCTTCATGCCGTTGATCACGACATCAAATGTTCCACTCGTGCGCAACATACTAATGGCGACCAGTATACCTACCAAATAAGGAATGATACGGATTGCGGTTTCAAATCCCCCTTTGGCCCCCTCTACGAAAGCATCAAATATGTTGATTTTCTTATAAATCCCCCCCAGCACTATCAGCAGGAAAATGATTAAAATAAGGCCATTACTCAGCAGCTCAGAAAACGATACCAGCCCATCTTTGTTTAATGAATTAAGATAGGTGACAAGCCCTGCTATCATGGCGGATATGCCGCCCACCCAAGCTAATATCACCGGCTGAAGCAAATTGATCTTCTGCCTTATTGCCACAATGATCATGGCTGCCATGGTAGCTGCGAAAGTAGCTATCATACAGGGCACAAAAATATCAGTTGGTGTCGCCGCATTCATCGCCGAACGGGTAGCAATGATGGTTACCGGTATCAGGCAAAGCCCCGAGGCGTGCAGGCAGAGGAACATGATCTGCGCATTGGAGGCTGTGTCTTTTTTGGGATTTAACTCCTGCAGGCTTTCCATTGCTTTCAGGCCAAATGGAGTGGC
>DASPNB010000422.1:0-5648 GCA_035626755.1 Flavipsychrobacter sp. | reverse complement strand
GCCGATATGATCAGGGCAAAATAGAAGCCCCGCGATTCTTCCTCGAAAGGAACGCGCACATTCATCCCGAAGAAGCTGGCTATTAATGTTGGCAGCGAGATAAGGATCGTGATGCTCGTCAGGCGTTTCATCACAAGGTTCATATTGTTGTTGATGATACTGGCGAAGGCATCCATTGTACTGACAAGGATGTTGTTGTATGTATCGGCCATTTCAAGGGCCTGTGAGAATTCCACGATCAGATCCGACAGGTATTCGCGCTCTTCTTCATCGCAGTTCAGGAAGTTAGTCCTGTCCATCTTCATCAGGAGCAGCTCATTAGAGCGAAGTGCGGTCACAAAGTATACCAGGCTTTTCTGAATACGCATCAGGTAGAGGAGTTCCTCGTTCCGGTTGGCATCATAAAGTTTCTGCTCCAGCACATTCCTGCGGTGATTTATTTCTTTCAGCACTTCCATGAAGTCCATCACCACTTTTTCAAATATCTTCAGCACCATCATATTGGGGCGCTCAGGATGGCGTTTGGCAAAGGTGTTCAGGAAGCGGCGTATGGCTACATTTTCAAAAGAGTTCACAGTCACCACCTGGTGGTTCTCCGTAATTATAATAGCGATTGGGATAGTGATATAGTAGGCATCGCTTTCATTCAGCGATTTATTTTCTACCGGCGTTTTTAAGATGATCAGCTTGGTGCCGTCTTCTATCTCGTAGCGCGAACGTTCCTCAATATCCAGCGTATCTGCTAAAAAGTCACGGGGTATACTTACGGCCTCGGAAAGCTTATCTATTTCGTTTTCCTGGAAGGGGGGAGTTACGTTTATCCAGTTAGCACCCTCGGGCTGCTCTATCTCTAATGTCTTACGGTTGATATTTTTGTAATACTGTACCATTAGCCCGCTGATGAAGGTCTGCAAATTTACCTTTCAATTCCCATAAATCTTAATCTTCCACGCAAAATAATATTGGCGTTCTATATATGTATGTTTTGCTGATTTTAAGCCCCGTTTGCGCTATTCTTAGTATTTTTGTGATATAGCATACAAATACTTTAAATAATGAGTTTCGGTAAGAAATTAATGACCCTGGATGAATTCACCATCCATGAAACGAGAAGTTTCCCCCAGGCCACTGGTGAGCTTTCTGCTCTTCTTCGCGATATAGGTCTTGCTTGTAAGATCATCAATAAGCAAGTGCTGAAAGCAGGCCTCGTTGATATACTTGGTAAACATGGCGCAACCAATGTGCAGGGCGAGGAAGTGATGAAACTGGATATCTATGCTAATGAAACCCTCATCAGCGTATTGCAAAACAGTAACGATTGCGCGGGTATCGCTTCGGAAGAAAATGACACCTTCGTTTGCTTCGATGATCCATACTCAGCCAATTCAAAATACGTAGTGCTTTTCGATCCCCTGGATGGATCATCTAATATAGATGTGAATGCGCCTATAGGTACTATCTTCTCTATTTACCGTCGTGTGAGCGAACTGGGTCAGCCTTGTACTATAGAAGATTTCCTGCAGCCGGGCAATAAGCTGATGGCGGCGGGTTATGTTATCTACGGCTCCAGCACTATGATGGTATACGCTACCAAAATGAGCGTGAATGGTTTCACCCTGGAACCGTCCATCGGTGAGTTCTGTCTCTCTCATCCAAATCTAAAATGTCCGGAAAAAGGAAAGATATACTCTGTCAACCAGGGTAATACCTGCAAGTTTGATGACGGCATTAAAGGCTTCCTCAATCATTGCATGGAAAGCAACAAGGAAGAAGGGCGTCCTTATTCGCACCGTTACATAGGCTCTATGGTGGCAGACATGCACCGCACACTTATAAAAGGTGGTATCTTCCTTTATCCTGCTGATAAGAGTGCGCCTAAGGGCAAGCTCCGCCTGCAATATGAGTGTAATCCTATGGCTTTCCTGGTAGAGGCCGCCGGCGGTACAGCTGACCATGGCGCGGGTAGCATACTTGAAATTGTGCCCACAGAACTGCATCAGCGCACTCCTATATTCATTGGTTCTAAGGCGATGGTTGCAAAGGCTCTTGAGTATGTAAAGGAAAGCGAAGCGGTATCGTAGTTAGTGCATAAGTTTATGATAGTTCAAAAGCCTCGCTCAAAAGCGGGGCTTTTACTATCTTGTAGCGTAACATCGTCATCATGCGGAAACTTATCTTTCTCTTTATTTTTCTTGCCTTTACTGTTTCTTCATTTGCACAGGCTAAATTCACAGGGCTCTGGGAGGGCAAGCTCAATGTCGGGCCTGGGCTAAGGTTGTTTTTCAGTATAGAAGAAGTTGGTGGAAAGTATTCCGCTAAGCTCATCGTACCTGATCAGTCCAAAGACCCGTTGGATTGTGCTGATCTGGAAGTTAGAGGAGACAGCCTTATCATTCGCATCGAACAGGTGAAAGGTGGCTATGCCGGCCTGCTGGTTGCTCCGGGAAGTATAAAGGGTAGCTGGTCCCAGGCCGGCCGTTCAGCGCCACTCGACTTAAAAAAGGTAGACAAAATAGAACTGGCAGATCGGCCCCAAACTCCCAAAGCTCCGTTTCCTTACAAAAGCGAGGATATTATCTATCATAACAAGACCAAAAGTATTCAATACGGTGCCACTATCACGATCCCTCAAGGCAAAGGCCCGTTCCCTGCTATCATTATGAGCACAGGGTCCGGTCCCCAGAACAGGGATGAAGAGATTTACAGGCACAAGCCTTTTGCTGTCATCGCCGACTATCTTACTCGCAAGGGGTACATTGTTCTCCGTGTAGATGACCAGGGTATGGGTAAGACTACAGGCAATGCAGCAACTGCTACTACTGCGGATTTTGCAAAAGACGTCTTGGTAGGGATCGATTATCTCAAAAGTCGCCCGGAAGTAGATAAAAGGAAGATAGGAGTAATGGGCCATAGCGAAGGTGGGCTTATTGCTGAAATGGTGGCAGCTACCAGCACTGATGTGAACTTCATAGTCTTGCTGGCTGGCCCCGGAATAAACATCATCAATCTGATGGAGGAGCAGAATGCTATGGTGTTGCAACAGTCGGGTATTAGCAAGGAAGCTGTTGATGCCTACTTACCGCTATACAACGATATTGCTATGATCATAGTAAATGCAGCCGGTCGCACCGAAGCTGAAAAACAAATAGGGGCTGCTATTTCTTCGTGGAAGGCCAAGGTGCATCCGAATGTTACCATTCCTTTTGGTCTTAATACAGAGGATGGAGTAAAGAAGACTGTCAATGAATTTGCCGCCCTACTTGATGCTCCCTGGTGGCGCTATTTTATGGGCGAGGAACCAAAGAATTATCTTGAAAAACTTAACTGTAAGGTGCTGGCCTTAAATGGCGATAAGGATATCCAGGTCATCTCAGAGTCAAACCTGGCAGGTGTCAAAGAAGCTCTAGCAAAAAGCAGATCACCTAAATACGATGTGCATGAAATGAAAGGTTTGAACCATTTGTTTCAGAAATGCCTTACCTGCTCTTCAACGGAATACGGCGATCTTGACGAAACGTTTTCCCCGGATGCGCTCAAGGTAATCGGCGATTGGTTGGATGCAAATGTGAAATAGGATTATAGCACTTCTTCTTTTTTCTTCTCTACTGCTGTATAAAGTTCATAATACTCACCCTGCTGCCCTATAAGCGACTGGTGGTTGCCACGTTCTATAACCTGCCCCTTATCCATTACAATAATGGTATCGGCCTTGCGGATGGTAGAAAGCCTGTGTGCTATTACTATCGAGGTACGCCCCTTTATCAGGGTGTCGATAGCTTTCTGTATTAACTGCTCGCTCTCACTATCTACTGACGATGTAGCCTCATCCAGTATCAAAATTGCAGGATCATAAAGTAAAGCGCGGGCAAAGGAGATTAGTTGTCTTTGTCCCTGCGACAGGGTATTGCCTCGCTCCATTACATCAAAGTAATAGCCACCAGGCAATTGCATAATGAACTCATGTATGCCCAGCATCTTGCATACTCGTTCTACTTGCTCTAATGGGATATTGCTGTTTCGCAGTGTTATATTATCGTAGATAGTTCCCGAGAAAAGGAACACATCTTGTAGTACTATCCCTATTCTGCCACGCAGGCTGTGTACATCATAGTCTTTTACATTCACGCCATCTATCAGTATCTCGCCGCCTTGTATCTCATACATGCGGTTTAGTATGCTGATGATTGAAGTTTTGCCGGCGCCTGTATGTCCTACTACAGCCATAGTTTTTCCTGCTTCCAGTCTAAAGGACACACCTTTCAGCACCGGGACACCTTCTTTATAACCGAACTGCACATCTTTGAATTCCACCTCTCCTCTCAGGCGTGCTGCCTCAGTGGTTCCGTTATCCTTCAGGTGCTCTTCACTATCCAGCACAGTAAATACGCGCTCACCTGCTATCATCCCCATTTGTAGCACATTAAATTTATCGGCCAGCATTCTCAGCGGTCGGAAAAGAAGGTTCATATACAAAATGAAAGATACAAGGGTCCCCTGCGTTACGGAACCGCCCAGCATCCTGGGAGCACTCCACCACACCAGCAAGCCAAGGGAAAGCGCAAGAATAATTTCTACTATCGGGAAGAAGACTGAATATGCGAAAATGGCTTTGATATTCGCATCCCTGTGCTCTTTGTTTATCTCCCTGAATTTCGCCATCTCCCTCTTCTCGGCGGCAAAGGCCTGCACTATATACATGCCTGTTATATGTTCCTGGGCAAAAGCGTTTAGCTGCCCAACAGCATTTCGCACTCTCTGGAACGATTTGTTCACTGCTTCTTTAAACCAGTATGTTGCCAATATCAGTATCGGGAAGGGTATTAGTGATATCAAAGTCAGCTTCCAGTTGTCCAGCAGCATCACGATTATAATGGTCACTATTACCAGCACATCCGCTATTATGGAGATTATACCTTCTGAGAAAACATCATTCACTGCTTCTATATCATTCACAGTTCGGGTGGTCAGGGTGCCTATGGCCGACTTATCATAATAAGCAATATCCTGGTGAAGGATTTTATTAAAGACCTTCTTTCGCATATCGTTCACCGTGGTTTGTCCCAGCCACGCCGTCCTATAGGAAAACCAAAAGCGAAGGGCACTTTCTATCAGCAGAAAACCTAGTTGTACAATGCTAATCCATATTAGCCCTTCCAGCAGTTGGTTGTTGATGTATTTGTCTACTGAGTACTCTATTAGTTTTGGCCTGAGAGGGGTAAGCAAGGCTAAGATGATTGACAAGCCCATGGAGAGGTAAAGCGTTTTCTTATAAGGCCGGGTAAAGGAAAATATTCTCCGCAGCAGTTGCAGGTCAAATATCTTCTTTATGGAATTATCCTTAGCCAAGTCTAAGCATCTTCTTTTGCCATCATCAGGTAAGCTTTTATGAAGTCATCCAGCTCACCATCCATCACAGGGCCAACATTACCTACTTCATAATCGGTTCTGTGATCCTTGATCATCTTATAAGGGTGGAATACATAAGACCTTATCTGCGAACCCCATTCTATTTTTTTCTTCGACGAGTTGGTCGCGTTCTTCAGTTCTTCGCGCCTGCGTAGTTCCTCTTCATATAGGCGGCTCTTAAGCATAGTAAGGGCCTTCTCCCTGTTCTCACCTTGCGTTCGTGCCTGCTGGCATTCTACTAT
>DASPNB010000421.1:0-6460 GCA_035626755.1 Flavipsychrobacter sp. | reverse complement strand
GAAATAATAGAGATAATAAGAGAGATAGACATATTTGATACTGAAGCTATCACCGTCTCTACCAAACTGCACTTTAAAATATTAAAGACCAAAATACAGGAGCAACTCCACTTCATTGAAAAGATTTCCAATACTACTCCGGGCTTTAGCTACGTATTTGACATAGAGAAAAGGCACCTGAAATACGCGAACCAGAACTTCCTTGACTATTTCGGATATAGCCTGGAGGATATACAAGGATTAGGTGCTGAGTTCATGAATATGATCTTCCCTACTGAAGACCTGGTGAGGATGAACGACCTGCTAAGCCTGGTGCCGCAAATGAGCAATACTGACATGCTGAAGCATGAAACCCGCATGAAGGGAGAGAACGGCAGGTATAAATGGCACAGGCATTACTTCTCTGTATTTAAAAGAAATGAAGCCGGCAAGCCAACGGAAATAGTAGGTATAGCGCTGGACATAGAGAATGAAAAACGCGCATCGGAACAACTGGCTTATCGTGAGGAACAGCTGCTGGAAGCACAGGCTATAGGTGAGATAGGAAGTTTTGAATGGATATTTGGCAGTACTGAAAAGACAACAGTAACGCCACAACTTCTGAAGATATTCTCATTGGACAGCGTGGTAGACTTCGAAACATTTATGGACTATGTGCATCCTACAGACCGACCCAGGGTGCAAACCGCCATAGACGTGGCTATGAAGGAGGAAGGAATATTTGAATGTGAATTCAGGTATGAACGCAACAATGTGGAAAAGATAATCTGGTCCCGTGGTGTGGTGTCTGCTGATAAAGACGGCGTTCCCCACTCTATGAAGGGAACTATCATGGATGTGACGGAACGCAACCACATGATACACCGCCTGCAACGCAGTGAAGAGCTATACAAGCAGGCACAGGCGCTCTCCCACATAGGCAACTATGCCTACGACCTTAAACACAACAAGATTACCTGGACCGACGAACTATACAGGATATTTGGACTGGCACCGCAGTCGGAAGAAATAACTAATGAAAAATTCCTGTCGTTTATACATTCTGAAGACAGGGAAAGAGCAGAGCAGATAGTAAATGAGGCAATAGAGCAGAAGAAATCGCACAACTTCTATTTCAGGATAATAAGACCTGACGGAACAGAAAGAATACTGCAGGCAATAGGCGAAGTACTGGTAGACGAAAATGGAGTAGTATATAAATTCCTGGGTACAGCACAGGATGTAACTGAAAAGCAGCTACTGATCAACAACCTGCAGCAGGCGCAATCGATGGCCCACATAGGCAACTGGACCTGGGATCTCGCAAGCGGCGAAATAAGCTGGAGCGAGGAGATGTTCCATATATACAAACTTGAGCCAAGAACGGGAAAACTGAAGAGAGATGAATATACTTATCTGTGTCACCCGGAAGATATTGAGACAATTGACACTAATATTCAGAATCTCCTGGAAACGCTTGAACCGCAGGAATATCATTTCCGTGCAGTATTGGCCGATGGTAGCGTAAGGCACCTGCATGTACGGGCAGAAGTAAAAACCGATAGCGAAGGTAAGCCCGTGCAACTCTTCGGCACACTACAGGACATTACTGAAAGACAAGAGATAATAACCCGCCTGCAGAACAGTGATGCGCTCTATAAGCAGGCGCAGGCTATGTCTCACATAGGCAACTGGACCTGGGACGTACGTACAAACGAAGTAGTGTGGAGTGAAGAAACCTACCGTATATACGACGTGCCGTATAATGAGAATGAGAAACTAAGCCTGGAATTTGCGCGTTCTTTCCGCCACCCTGATGACAGGGCATATGTGGCCGAAATGATAGATAAGGTCTTAAGCACGGGGCAGCGCTGTGAATATCAATATCGAATAGTAACTGAAACAGGTAAAACCAAGATATTAAATGCCATAACAGAGCCTTTAACCGACAGTACAGGAAAGGCGCAAAAAGTAATAGGTACCGTACAGGACATTACGGAGAAAGTACTGATAGAACAGCAGGTGAAGGCAAACGAGGAATTCATTAAAAAAATTGCCGACACTGCCCCTTCAATCATTACAACCTACAACATAAATACAGGTCAGTACAACTTCGTGAGCGAAGGCATCACCAAACTATTGGGGTACGATGCAGCGATGATTCTTAAAGAAGGTGTGAGTTTCTTTATGGGACGCATGCACCCGGATGATATAGAAGAGATATTGACCAAAAACAGCGCAGTTCTGGAGCAGGCAAATACACCAGGCAATGAAGACGCCATAATAGTGGAAGAATTTAAATACCGCGTACGTGACTTCAACGGGCGCTACCGCTGGCTGCACACCTACGGTACTGTCTTCGACAGGAACACAGAAGGAAAGGTAGAACATGTGCTGAATGTGTCAGTGGACATAACAGAACAGGTAGAAGCAGAACTGACGCTCCAGCAAAGGAATATCCAGCTTCAGCAATCCAATGCCAGCCTGGAAGACTATGCTTATGTAGCCAGTCACGACCTGAAAGAACCGCTCAGAAAAATAGCAACCTTCAGTGACCGCTTGCTTTCTACTCATGTCAATGAACTCTCTGAAGATGGCAAACTGTACCTGAGCAAGATCATAGACTCTTCCAAAAGGATGCAGAATATGATCAGTGACCTGCTGGCAGTTTCCACTATCTCCGGAAACAAGTCGTTTGAGCCGTATAGCCTGCAAAAAGCGCTCACTGAAGCAATGCAAACCATTGAGCACAAAATAGACGAGAAAAAAGCAATTATAAATGCCACTACCCTGCCCGTGGCGAGCATTGTGCCTTCGCAGTTCAGGCAGCTCTTCCAGAACCTGATCAGCAACTCGCTCAAGTTCTCAAGAAAAGACATTCAGCCTGAGATCAATATTACGGCTACTTATCTGAGGCCGGAAGAAACAGAACGATTCGTAAATCTCACCAATGCAGAACGCTATTTACAAATCACCTATACGGACAACGGCATTGGCTTTGACAATAGCTATGCAGAAAAGATATTCAGCATCTTCCAGAGGCTGCATAGCCGCTCAGAATATGAAGGAACAGGTATAGGTCTCGCTATCTGCAGAAAGGTAGCCGAGAACCACGGCGGCCTTATAAATGCAAGCGGCCAGCAGGGACGCGGTGCAACGTTCAACATTATTATACCCGCATAAGAAAAGCCCTCCCAGTTTAGCTGGGAGGGCTTTTCTTAACTGCTATACAGATTAGTTTCTCTGAGTATCACCATTAAATGTTTCAGGATAAAGCACTGAAGTAAACCTGCGCTTGTTGTCGAACAGCTGCTTTGCTGTCTGCTGAACGTCAGTCACTGTCAGCTTACCGATCCAGTTGTCATATTCAAATACTGTTTTCCTATCCCTGCCCCAGAACAGAACTGATTCCATCTTTCCTGCCCAGTAAGAATTTTCTTTCAGGTTGGTGCGATGCTTCTCAGTCCACTGAGATTTCACCTTATCAAGGTCTTTCTGATCAGGACCTTTTTCTTTCAGGTTGTTCATTTCTATGTTCGCGGCAGATATCAGCTTATCGACATTTTCCGGACCGCAAGGCAGGTACATCATGATGCTGTAGTGCGGATAAGGCTCTTTCTCAACCCTGGCCTGGAAACCACCCGAATAGATGTTACCCAGTTTTTCGCGCAGCTCTTCAATTACTTTAATGTTCATGATCTCAGCCAGTGCCTGTGCACTAAGCGTCAGATCTTCAGAATAAGTCAGCTCACCGAAATAACCTGAGAGGATAAGGCTTTGCTTCTCCTTACCTTTCTTAAATTTCAGGTCCCCGGCTACCGGCCTTACACCGTTGTCCTTGATTGAACGCTCTTTGTTTGACTTAGGAATACTACCAAGATAAGTTTCAATCAGCGGAACAATCCTTTCCTCATCTACATTACCGGTGATAAAGAAGTGATAACCATCAGCAGAGCAGAATTCGTCATTATAGATCTGCATTGCCCGATCCAGGTTGATCTTATCCAAGTCGTCTGCATTTGGAATGGGGCTTGAGGCCAGCGGATTATTGGCATAGAGAGTCTTGAATGTAGTATCAATGAAAGCCACCTGCGGATTACCTGCAGCGAATTTCAATTGTATCTTCATTTTAGTTTTGAAGGCATTGAACAATTCTGCGTCCTTGCGAGGCTGGGTTACATAGAGGTAAGCCAGTTGCATCATTGATTCAAAATCCTTCACAGTACTGGTACCGTCCAGTTCATTACTCACATCGTCCATAGAAGCAACCATGCTAACATTCTTACCGGCCAGTATCTTTTCTATATCGCTCGGGTTGTATTTGCCAACACCCATTTCTTCTATCAGGTTCGACTGGGCTGCATTTGGATTGCCAAAGGCCAGGTTTGCTTTATCAGCAGGACCGTATTGACCCTTACCGCCTTTCTTTATACCCTTGAAAAGTATCTCGTCAGCTTTGAAATCAGTTTTCTTAACAGTCACCTTGATGCCATTGCTCAGCGTGTAGGTAGTAGCAGCAAAGTCTTCTTCCTTTTGTGTGCTAACAACCTTACCGGGCTGAGGCCTTTCTGTCATCAGCGCCTCGGCTACTTTTTCTTCAGCCTTAGCAGTTACTGTTTGCTTATAACTGGCTTCAGCCATAGCAAGCAACTGTGGTTCGGTAGGGAGCTTTACTTCTTTCTTATCAGGAGCTGTGATCAACGTAAAGGTGTTCATATCCTTCATCCAATCCTTAACCAGTGTACTCAGTTCACCGGCTTTAATGCCGGGAAGCAGTGACTTGTAATAATTATATTCATTCTCAATACCAGGGATCGGCTCATTATCAAGGAAGTTGCGAACGTATTCTTCTACATAGTCTTTGCTATCTGTAGTATTGCGCTCGTTATAAGCTTTCTCCACGCCGCTCATCATATCCTTCTTAGCCAGTTCCAGTTCAGCTTCTGTAAAGCCGAAATCTTTAGCACGGATAAGTTCTGCATTCATAGCGTTCAGGGCCTTTTGAGGTCCTTCCTCGCCAAACATGGTAATACCTATCAGGCAGTTATAACCATGTAGCAGGCCAAGACTGTTATACATAACCTGCGCAAAAGGGAAAGGAGGATTAGCGCTCTGAGCCAGTTCGTTCATCCTGCGGTTCATCATGGTTTGCACCAGGGCTTCTTTCAGAGACTCGCGGTAGTCGCCCAATGTCACATTAGTCCTCTCTTTAGAAAGAGGGAACATTGTGTAGATCAGGGAGTTGGTGGCTTCTTTATCGGTAAGCACCATTGCTTCAGGCTTAGTCCTGTTTTTAATCTCTACATAGTCACGAGCCCTTTCCTTCTTAGGATTGCTAAGACCTTTGAAGTGTTTATTCAGGTAAGTCATAGCTGTAGCGCTGTCGATATCACCTGAGATGATAACAGCCTGCAGGTTTGGACGATACCAGTCTTTGTAAAAAGAACGGATCCTTTCGTATTTAAAGTTTTTCAGAATGTCATCTGTACCAATAGGAAGGCGAACAGCATACTTAGAACCGGATACCATCTTAGGCAGGTACTTATCGGCCATACGCATTTCAGCACCTTTGCCCATACGGCTTTCTTCCAGTACTACACCGCGCTCATCGTCAATGTCTTTATCGGTAAGCAAGGCATTGTGTGCCCAGTCTTCAATGATCTGGAAACCTTTGTCCAGGTTGCCGGGTTTATCAGTGGGTATCGGCAGAATGTAAACTGTCTGGTCGAAACCTGTATATGCATTAAGATCAGCACCGAACTCCACACCTATCTCTTGCAGGTAGCTCACAAGCTCATTCTTCTGGAAGTTCTTGGTTCCGTTGAAGTTCATGTGCTCCATGAAGTGCGCAAGACCGCGTTGATCATCATCTTCCACAATAGAACCTACCTTTACTGCCAGTCGCAACTCAACCTTCTTTTCAGGCTTTCCGTTAGGACGGATGTAATAAGTAAGTCCGTTATCAAACTTGCCCGTGATCACCTTAGGATCTTTAGGCAGTTTTGCACTCAAATCCTGGGCGGACAGAGCGCCGCTTGTAGCCAGGGATAACGCTGCGACCGTCATAGCCCGGCACAGCATACGCTTAGAGAATAAATACATATAAGAAAACATTGAAGAGGCAAAATTACTTAATAATAAAATACCAAATGGGGGGAGATTCAATAAATAAACCTAAATTTTCGCCAAACTCTGCGGTCTCATTTTCTGTAATCTTATTTAAGAATTTATCTTCGTAGCGCAATAAAAACACAACACATGGCACTCATCAAATCCATCTCTGGGATAAGAGGTACAATAGGCGGAAAAGCAGGCACAAGCCTCACTCCCATAGACGTAGTAAAATTCAGTGCTGCCTATGGCGCGTGGGTAAGAAAACAAGGCACTAATAATAAGATAGTGATGGGAAGAGATGGAAGAATGTCGGGTGAAATGGTGCGCAACCTGGTAGCCTCTACATTGCAAAGCATAGGCTTTGATG
>DASPNB010000420.1:0-2843 GCA_035626755.1 Flavipsychrobacter sp. | reverse complement strand
CATACCACCAGCACTGGCTGAGCGTAAGGTACCTTCTATGCTCTACTATCCCGTGCCCTGCCACAAACAGGAAATGCTAAAAGACTACAATGTAGCCAATTCTGTTGTGCCTGTTACAGACATGCTACAAGACTGTGTGATATCGCTGCCGATACATACAGAACTAACAGAAGAAGAATTGAAGTATATTTCAACTAATTTTCTTGAAGTAATAGCACAACTGGCGAAATAATGAAAGTGATTGCCACACCATTTGAAGGACTGCTGATTTTGGAGCCGAAAGTACATGGCGATGAAAGAGGTTACTTTTTCGAAAGCTACAATATGCAGACCCTGCTGAATGAAGCAGGTTTCTCTGCCCCTTTTGTTCAAGATAACCAGGCGCGCTCAGTAAAGAACGTACTTCGCGGACTGCATTACCAGAATGAACCTACTCCGCAAACCAAACTGATACGCGCTTTAGAAGGTGTTATCTGGGATGTGGTGGTAGACCTTCGTCCCGGTTCGCAAACCTATGGACAATGGTATGGTGTGGAGCTATCAGCCGAGAACAAACGCCAGTTGCTGATACCTCGCGGCTTCGCGCATGGATACTCTGTATTGACGGACTCGGCTGAGGTATTTTATAAATGCGACAACACATACAATAAGTCGGCCGAAGGCGGTGTGCTTTATAATGATCCTGCCTTGAATATCGATTGGAAGATCAATCTTGAGGAGGCTATTGTATCAGAAAAGGATCTCGTACAACCCCTGCTGAAAGACGCGGTGATCAATTTCTAGTCACCTCCACACATAATACAGCACTCCGTTGAGATCATCCGTGAAGAAAAATGAACGCTCATCGTGCATGAGCACGTCGCAAGGCCTGCCTTTACGACCCTTATCCGTTTTCCCTTCCAGGAAGCCGTTAACTATGTCGTAATAGTTGTCCTTACCCGCCACCTTTACTATTGCATTTCCCCTTTGTCTCCACACGCTGGTAGATCCATGCAGGGCAACAAGAAAATGGTTCTTCAGCTGAGGATCGGAGAAGTTGTGCATATATTCTAAACCCAAAGGCGCGGAGTGAGCCTTGAAACCGCACCAGGCCGGCCGGGGCTTAGGAGGTATCTTTATGCCGTTCCGCCTCGCGGAGTCTTGCATACCCTTATCCGGCAACACCTGCCCCTTATACTGAAAGTAATAAGGCCATCCGTAGAACCTACCTCGCTCTACGAGGTGCAGTAACTCCTCGGGCTTGTCCGGCCCTATCAGGTCGCGCCCCATCGAAGTAACCCAAAGTTGATCGCCCAGCCATTCCATACCAACTGAATTACGCAGCCCCGTTGCAAATGTTTTCTTATCACTGCCGTCAGGATTCATTTCAATTATGGAAGCTCTGATACTTTCCTTTTCTATACAGGCATTGCAACTGCTGCCTACGCTTACGTAAAGCTTGTCCTTATGAAAGGCAATGCTACGCGTGAGATGCCAGCCGCCGTACTTGTAGCTTAACCCATAATCAGGAAACGTAGCTATTACTTTACCTTGTCCGCTTAGCTTTTCATCTCCGGCTTTGTACTCATAACGGGTTAGCCGGTGTGTTTCGGCAATGTATATGTAGTGCTTGCCGGCGCTGGAATAAAACGCCACCTGGTTAGGATTGCGCAGGTTCTCGGCAAAAGTAATAGTGCTGGCAAACTTCTTTGCATTTGTATCCCAGCCGTCAAATACGTACACCTTGCCTTTTTTGTTGTCATCCATGTTGAACATATCAGTCGCAAACAAACGACCGTCAGGAGCCTTGGCCAGGAAACGAAGTCTTTTCATACCTTCAGCGGCAACGGAGATGTTGTACCCTTCAGGAAGATTGATCTTCAGGTCTACGCCCTTTTCCAAATGAATAGGATGAGGACAAAGCTTAGGCTGTTGCGCAGAAACAAAACTGCCTGATAACAAAAACACACCCATAAGGCGTGTTTTCAAATATCTACTCGTTAGCTTCATCTAGCTCTTCATATTTACGAATTGTAAAGGCAGATCGAGGTTGGAGGTACGGCAAAGCTGTATCACAGCCTGCAGGTCGTCTATTTTTTTACCGGTTACACGGATAATGTCATCCATAATAGCGGCCTGTACTTTCAACCCGCTATCCTTTATCAGCTTTACGATCTTCTTAGACATTTCCTTATCTATACCATTCTTCACCGGTATAGTCTTACGTACATATTTACCGGATGCTGAGAAGTCTTTAGAGAAATCAAATGAATTCGCTTCCAGGCCTTGCTTCATTGCCTTGCTGCGCAGTACGTCCTCTACCTGGGTCAGCTTCATGTCACTTTCTACCTCCAGGGCAATGGTCATGTCCTTTTTATTCAGGTCTATCACCACGTGATTGCCCTTAAAATCATATCGGTTATCAATTTCTTTCTTAGCAACGTTCACTGCATTGTCAAGGGTCTGCAGATCTACTTTGCTGGCTATGTCCATTGATGGCATAAACTATAGTTTTTAAGTGTTCAGAATGCGCTTCTATAAAAGTATATAAACTATCGGTTCTACCCTATCTTTTCTTCCAGTTCCATCATCTTTTCAAAGGCGATATCATACTCCTTTGTCAGCTGCTCATGGCGCACTACTATCTCCCTATATTGACTGTCCAATTTCTGGAACTCGTCCTTCCGGGAATATATACCGGGGTCACCCAGTTTCGCTTCCAGGGTGTTTTTCTCCTCAGTTAGCTTGTTCAGCTGTTCCTCCAGCTTCTGGAAAGCGCGTTGTTGGTTTTGATATTCCTTTTTCATTGCACGCACTTCCGCATCATTGATATTTACAGGCTTAGGCTGCTCTACCTTTTTTTC
>DASPNB010000419.1:0-4726 GCA_035626755.1 Flavipsychrobacter sp. | reverse complement strand
AGCAACTGTAGCATGGTACAGGACTTCAATCCCGGCGGCGACATAGATACTTTAGCCCTGGGCGGCACCATGCTGAGCCATAATGGCATCCTCTACCTGATGGGCAACAACGGCGTGACAGGAAGGGAAATGTGTAAATATGACGGCACCACAATGACTGCCATGAGCGACATCTTCCCCGGCATAGGAAGCTCCAACGCAGCAGGCTTTACCGTCCTCGGGGACAAGATCTATTTCAGGGCGCAGGATACCATTTTTTCAGAGGAGATATGGGGCTATAACCTGCAGACCGGCGTAACCGCTATTGTGCATGATGAGCCTACGGCCAACGGCTTCCCTATGGGCTTTACCATATTCAACAATAAGTTTTACTTCAGTGGTTTCGATGCCAATGTAGGCCATGAACTCAGGTGCTACAATCCCCAGGGTAATAGCTATACACTGATACAGGATATTAATCCGGGCTTCTTTGATGCTATGCCAGGCGGGCTGGTAGTAGTGAACGGCAAACTTTACTTCTTCGCCAAAAGCGACACGCATGGCCGGGAGATATACGAGTATACTGGAACAGGCACCCCTACCCGCCTTACCGACATAAACCCCGGCACGGCAGACGGCGTACTTAATTCAACAGGACTAAACCTGTACAACAACGCTTTTTATTTCAATGGCAACTCGGGCACTGCTGATAGCCTCTTTAAATACGATCTGCAGACGGGGAACATCTCAGTAGTGTACAACAAACCGGGGCGCGATTTTGAGATATTCGGAGGCAAGCTTTATTTCACTGCCGAATATTCACCTTACGGCAAGGAGCTTTGTGTTTACGACGGTAATACCGTCTCCATGGTGCAAGACCTGAACCCCGGCGCTGCAGGCAGCGATATATGGGATAAAACAATCTACAATAACGAGATGTATTTTATGGCTATTACGGCCGCAACAGGTGCAGAGCTGTACAAGCTCACCGATGCCGCACTGGCGGTACCGGCAGTGTCAGCGGCGGATGAAATAACGATATATCCGAATCCTGCGGGCAACCAGTTAAATGTGACATCTGGCGTGCAGATAAGTAAGTTGGAAGTATTTTCTGTTACAGGTCAGCTATTGGTGAGTGAAATGCCTATGAGCAGATCGGCCACTGTAGATATCAGCGGCCTGGCTAGTGGTGTTTACCTTGTAAAGGTGAATGGCGAGGTGAAGAAGCTGGTAGTGGAGTAAGTGGTGTAAGTTGGCTGGTGATCGTCTGCCTTAGGCAAGCCCCCCACCTCCCGAAATTCTTTTTGGACAGTCTTTCGAGAAGGCGAAGTTCAACTAGTGTGTTGGACAACAAAGATCCTTCGCGAAGGGTTCAGGATGACATGGTATCTTTGATTTTTTGTGAGCGGCATCGGGCGTATGGTATAAAAGAAAAAACCACCGTCAGGCACGGTGGTTATGACAGAAGAAAAGCTGCCTGCAGGCAGCTTTTGCTATTATCAATAGGAGTACATATTACTGAACGCGGTATTTTATTTTCAGGGTGCAGTTCAGCACTTTGTTAGTTGGCTTACGCATGTTCACGCCTACGAAGTAGTACAGCTTGTTACCTGTCTTCATATAGTCAAGCAGGTTGATGCCCGGTGAAGGAACGAGCTCTATAGTGCTGGCCGGCGCATCGGGAACTACATCGTTAGTACTGATAACGATCGGATCAGGCTTTGAATCAGAGTACATCATGGCCAGGGCCGTGTAGAAGTTAGAAGCGTCATTGTTAGCATCAGAGTTGTTGATCACCAGTTCCATGTCAGTAACGGTAACACTGGTAACGTCGCCCATACCTATCAGGTTAGAATAAGCTTCCAGCTGGGAAGTCAGTTCCAGGGGCACTTCTACCGTATCAGGGTAGGTAGTCATAGTCAGGTTAGTGATAACCGGAACATCAAAAGTGGCGTTAGCACCATCAAAGCTGAAGTCCAGGTCCACACCGGCCTCTTCTTTTGCTTTTTTCTTGATAGCCTCACAAGAAGTGAAAACCGACATGCTGCCAATAAAAGCCAAAAGGCTTAATGAGAGTATTAATTTCTTCATTTTCCAGGTGTTTTGCACAAAGCTAGCGCCCTGATAATAATGAGTGCAGGCAATGTTCTGGATGGACGTGATAATGTTCTGAAATGCTCAGAGGCGGGAAAGTAATTCATCTTTGTAGCTTCGGGATACAGGCAGCGACGTCTCCCCGATCTTGACCTGGGAGCCAATAACTTTTTCAATCCTGGAAAGATTGACTACATAGCTGCGATGGATGCGCAGGAAAAGTTCAGCATCCAGCTGCTCTATATAGTTTTGCAGGGAGGTGCGTATAAGGTACTTGCGTGTGGTGGTGTAGACACATACATAGACGTGATCGCTTTCGAGATAAAGAATGTCGCTGAAGTTGATCTTATGCAGCCCGGTTCCGTCTTTTACGAATAAGAAGTCTTTGCCGGGCCTTGGTTGTTCTGAAGCTTTTTGCGAATAAAAATTGTGCATGGCAATTTCTATGACCGCATACAGCTCATCCTGCACAAATGGCTTCACCAGGAAGGCATTGGGATTGACGGCCTTTGCCTGTGCAACGGTTTTGATATCGCTGTTAGCGGTGAGGAAAATAAAAGGCAGGTCCATGTTTTCACGAATGTATCTTCCTACTTCTATCCCACTCCTTGAAGCTTCCCCCAGGTTAATATCTAATAGTAACAAATGCGGCGAGTCGGCCTGCAGCATCTTTATTGCCTCATCGTAATTCAGGCATGGCTCTGCCACCCGATAGTTCATACGCAGCAACACAGAGCGGATACTATCCGCAATGATGATCTCGTCTTCAACTATGCCTATCTTAGTTTCCTTCATCAGGGAATGTGAATGTAAATTTAGCACCGTTCTCATTACTATACACCATTTCTCCCTTCAACTGGCGGGTGAGGCGCCGGATTAGGTAGATGCCCAGAGTGCCTGAATCCTCGCCAAACTGCGCGGGGTCTATACCGGTGCCGGTATCTTTGTAGGTCAAAATAACCGATCCGTCCTGTGCCTGGAGATCCAGTGTGATGGTTCCCGCATGGGTATGCCTGAAGGCGTGCTTGAATGAATTGGTGATCAGCTCATTTAGTATAAGCCCCAGAGGAACCAGCATAGTTAATGGCAAATGCGTTTCAGAAATATGATCTTCGAAGATAATGTCCCTTTCGGTATCACTGAAAGCTGCAGCAAGACTTTGGAACAGGTCCGTCACGAACTCATGCACTGCTATTGACGCATCGCCGGTATTGAGATATAGCCTGGCGTGCACCATAGCCATACTATATATCCGCTGTTGTGCCACCATTAGTGCATCTATGGAGTTCTTGTCTGTAAGCTTGGCGGCCTGCAATTCCAGCAAGCCATTGATAAGCTGGAGATTGTTCTTTACCCTGTGGTGCATTTCCTGCAGCAGTATTTCTTTGTCGCGCAAGGCAGCATCTATCGTTTCGTTTTGCTGTTGCAGGCTTTCAGCCTGAGCCTGGATGATCTTGTTCTTATTTGCTTTGGTCCTGAGGTTCCTGAGGATCAGACCAGTTATTATAATCAGAGCGACCAGGACACCGATAGCGATAAAGAGTATTTTTCGTTGGTCTGCATTGATGGTCTCAAGGTCTTTTTTCTCCTGCTCGCGATGTATCCGTTGTTGCTCTATGGCTACCCGTGATATCTGCATGGATTGCTCCAGGGTTTTCTCAGAATTGGTGATCTGTGTGGAAATGGAATCGGAGAGCTTATAATGATGGAGCGCATTAGCAGGTTGTTCTTTTTTCTCATAAATATTTGCCAGTTGGCTATGGGTATTCTTTAGAAGGGGCAGGTCATTCATATGCTCAGCAAGCGCGATAGTATACTTAGCATAGTATTCGGCAGAATCGTATTTTGCTGTTGCGAACTGAGCATAACATAAAGTGGAAAGAAGGTAAGCAATATTGGGTGTATCGTTTATTGCGATAGCCAGGGGAAGTGCCTTACGAAGGCAATAGAATGTGCTGTCTAACCTGTCTACTTTCGAGTATACAATAGCGAGTGTATTCAGCAATTCTGCAGTAATATCATTCCGGTCCTCCCCATGCAGATGGGTCTCCGCCATCATGATATCCTTATTCAGCCAGTTGATGCCTTCCTGCTTACGGCCATTGTCGAACATGGTTGTTGCATACGCACTCATTTGCCGGCAGATGGCTACAGTATCGCCGGTCCGCATCACCATTTTCAGCAGGCGCTCCTGGCAGTCAAATGCTTCCTGGTGCCGGCCTAAATGGTCGTAACAGTGCACCAGGTACTGCCAGCAATTGCGTTCTGTGTGCTCGTTGCGTGTTATCCTTGCCGCCTTTATACTTTTATGTAAATGCTTTATAGCTTCCTGCAGCTCCCACACTTCAATATAGCAAATAGCGACTCTTAGTTCTGCAGCGCTGATGCCTTTCTGCCATTTCTTTTTTTCTGAGAGGAACAAGGCCTCATTTGCGTAGTAAAAACTCCCGGCGATACTATCTGCCTCAACGGCTGAAGACAGCTGCAGTAAGATTTTTATGCGGCTTGTGTCGGGCTGTTCAGTGAGGAGTGCCCGACGCAAACTGTCAACGTTGTGGCTACCAAGCGCAACCGACCGCTCCGCAACACCTAGTAAAAGCCAGCTGAATACATACAAAAAGATCGATATGGTTCTTTGTCTTGCGGGCATTGA
>DASPNB010000418.1:0-8625 GCA_035626755.1 Flavipsychrobacter sp. | reverse complement strand
GTTTCAGCAGCAACGCAGTTAGACCGTGAGCTTTCGGTTAAGAAAGAGCATGTACGCATTGAAGGTGATAAATCGATCTTTAAAAATACCTGGACCGCAGCCGGCGGAACCGTTACCTGGAACATGGTGCATTACGATGTGCAGCTGATAGGTGGTATTACCCTGCACGAGGGCAAAATAGCTGAAATGGCTACGGGTGAGGGTAAAACCCTGGTTTCTACACTTCCTGCCTACCTGAACGCCCTGGCGGGTGAAGGGGTGCATATAGTAACAGTGAACGATTACCTGGCCCGTCGTGACCAGGAATGGAACGGTACCATCTTTGAATGGCTGGGCCTCGTGACCGACTGTATAGATAAACACCAACCTAACTCTCCTGACCGCCGCAAGGCCTATCTGGCAGATATTACCTATGGCACCAATAACGAATTCGGTTTTGATTACCTGCGCGATAACATGGTGCATCACCCCGATGAAATGGTTCAGCGCAAGCACCACTTTGCCATGGTCGATGAAGTGGATAGCGTACTGGTGGATGACGCCCGTACCCCGCTGATCATCTCAGGTCCGGTGCCTCGTGGCGACGAGCAGCAGTTCCACGCTTTGAAGCCCCGTATAGAGCGCCTGCTGGAAGCACAAAGAAAGGTAACCAACCAGAGCCTGATAGAGGCCAAGAAGCTGATAACTGATGGCAAGCCGGATAAAGAAAATGGTGGTCTGCACCTGTTCCGTGCTTATCGTGGTCTCCCGAAGAATACTGCACTTATTAAATACCTGAGTGAAGAAGGCAATAAATCAATTCTTCAGAAAGCGGAACACTATTATATAGGAGAGCAGCAACGCAACATGCCGAAGGTAGATGCGGAACTGTTCTTTACCATAGATGAAAAGAACAACAGCGTAGACCTGACTGAAAAGGGCCTGGCCCTGATAACCGGTTCAGGTGAGGACCCTAACTTCTTTATACTGCCTGATATAGCTACCGAGCTGACGGCTATAGAGAAAATGGGCATACCAGAGGAAGAAATAAGACAACGTAAGGACGCCCTGATACAGGAGTATGCTATCAAGGCCGATCGTATACATTCTGTGCAGCAGCTACTGAAAGCATATACCCTCTTTGATAAAGATGTGGAGTATGTGGTGATGGACGGTAAGGTGAAGATAGTAGACGAGCAAACAGGTCGTATACTGGATGGCCGCCGCTATAGCGATGGTCTGCACCAGGCGATAGAAGCCAAGGAAAATGTGCAGGTAGAAGCTGCGACGCAAACATTTGCCACCGTTACCCTGCAGAACTACTTCCGTATGTATCACAAGCTTTGTGGTATGACCGGTACTGCTGAAACGGAAGCAGGCGAGTTCTGGGAAATATACAAGCTGGACGTGGTAGCAATACCTACCAACAGGCCGATATCGCGTAAAGACCAGCAAGACCTGGTATATAAAACCAAACGTGAAAAGTATAAGGCCGTAATAGACGAAATAGAAGCGCTTACCGCTGTAGGCCGTCCCGTACTGGTAGGTACTACCTCGGTAGAAGTATCTGAATTGCTGAGCCGTATGCTGCAGCAAAAGAAGATCGCCCACAACGTACTGAACGCCAAACAGCACTCACGTGAAGCACAGATAGTAGCTGAAGCAGGTTTGCCCGGTGCTGTAACTATCGCCACCAATATGGCCGGCCGTGGTACGGATATCAAGCTCGGCCCCGGCGTGAAGGAAGCAGGTGGATTGGCAATTATAGGAACAGAGCGCCACGAAAGCCGTCGCGTTGACCGCCAGCTCCGCGGTCGTGCAGGTCGCCAGGGCGATCCGGGCACTTCGCAGTTCTTCGTATCGCTGGAAGATGACCTGATGCGCCTGTTCGGTTCTGAACGCATCGCTTCACTGATGGACAAGATGGGCCATAAAGAAGGCGAGGTGCTACAGCACAGCATGATCTCTAAATCTATAGAGCGTGCGCAAAAGAAAGTAGAAGAGAACAACTTTGGCATACGTAAGAACCTGCTGGAGTATGATGACGTGATGAACAAGCAGCGCGACGTAATATACAAGCGCCGTAATCACGCCCTCTTTGGCGAGCGCCTGAACCTTGACCTGGACAATGCACTGGTAGACGTTTGTATAGACCTGGCTACGCAGTTTGAAGCTAACCGCGACTATGAGGCGTTCCGTATAGAGGTGATGAAGCACCTGGTGATAGAGCCTGAAGTGAGCAAGGAAGAATTTGAAAAAGCTAACCTGGAAGCGATAGGGGATAAACTGTATCACCAGGCCAAGGATTTTTATACAAGGAAGTCTGCAGCATTGCGTGAGCATATTTTGCCTACGTTAACACAAATACTGAATGATAATCCGAATGTAGATAACATAGCTATACCATTTACCGACGGTATGCGTGGTCTGCAGGTATATACTAACCTGGGGCAGACGGTGGAGCAGCAGGCCCGGCCGGTAACACAGGAGTTGGAAAAGGTGATGACCCTGGCCATGATTGACGATGCATGGAAAGATCACCTGCGTGCCATGGACGATTTGCGCCAGAGTGTAAGGAATGCCACTTACGAACAAAAAGATCCGTTATTGATCTACAAGTTTGAAGCATTCAACCTCTTCAAGCAAATGCTGCTGGAAACAAACCGTAACATAGTTTCGTTCCTGCTGCGCTCAGGCATACCAATGCAGGAGGCACCACAGGAAGCCGCTCCGCCACAACATCATACCGACATGAGCAAGATGCGCATGAACAAGGACGAGATAGATGAAAGAGGACAGGCATATGGAGCTAATGAAGAGGATTACTATACTGAGCCACAGGAAACAGCGGTAAAGCGCAGCCCTGTACAGGCAGGCCCCAAGATAGGCCGCAATGATCCTTGTCCTTGTGGAAGTGGTAAGAAATATAAGAGCTGCCACGGAAAGGGAATGTAAGAGAACTGAAAGTTAAAATGATATACATGAATGCTGTCTCACATGAGGCAGCATTCTTTATTTTACGATAGCAATATCCCCTTTGAGGAGTATTTTCTGCCCATTGCCGCAGATAAACTGCACATAATAGACATAGACGGCAGGGTCAAGTATGCGTCCTTTATAAGAACCATCCCAGCCTTCCTTAGCCTCATTGGCTATGAACTTCTCCCGCTCAAATATCTTCTCTCCCCAGCGGTCGTATATGGCCATATATTCTATCACCATAGTGATACCGCTTTGAGGATAGAAATAGTCGTTGTTGCCGTCCAGGTTCGGAGTAAAGCTGTTGGGCAGGAATACATCCGTTTCAGCACAGGAGGTCCGGATAAGGATATCATCTACCGCGGTACATCCACCATTGGTAACAGTGGCTACATAGCGGATGTCTTTTTCAATGAAAGCTGTTGGGTCAACACAGTTATCACAGCTGAGGTTAAAGGGAGGAGTCCATGTAATAGAGATGCCGTTGCTGGTGTCGGCATGCAGGTCAATGCTTGTCCCGCTCATAGCCTTGATATCGGGACCAAGAGATACATCAGGCATGGTATGTACCGTTACCAGCTGGCTCAGCGTATCTGTATAGCAATCATTTTGTTTAATGATTACTGTATATACTGTTGTTTGTTCAGGCGAAGCAGTAGGGTTGTATGCGGTATTGTAATTTAAACCTTCAGCAGGCGACCACCAGTACTGAATACCACCTTCGGCAAAAAGCTCTGTGCTTTCACCTGTACAGATATGCTTATCGGCTCCAACAGAAGTAGGTTGCTTATCAACCACACTAATAGTAATATCATCGCTTCCCTGGCAGCCGTTAACATCTGTTCCTGTTACTATGTATGTGGTTGTAGTAGTCGGGGCAGCTACAGGATCAGCACAAGCAGTGCAGGAAAGTGCCGCAGCCGGCGACCATACATAGCTATCAGCTCCCGTCGCATGAAGTGTAAGTATATCTTTGCCGGGGCAATAAACAGTGTCATCACCTGCATCTACACCCGGCAGCGGATGAGGAGTGATGGCAACAGCAGCTGTTTCTGTACAGCCATTGGCGTCTGTCACTGTAACCGTGTAGCCACCCGGAGGGATGTTGCTAGCTGTGCTCGTAGTTTGTACCGGGTTGCTGTTCCATGAGTAAGTATAAGGAACTGTACCCCCGGAGGCAACCACCTCAGCAGATCCCTGAGCCTCTCCCACACAGGAAGCGCTGAGTGCCTGTGCTGAAAGAATAAGTATAGGAGGCTCTGATACGATGACACTTGCAGAATCTGTACAGCCGTTTGTATCTGTAACAACAACAACGTAGTTACCTGCAACCAGGGAATTTTGCAAAGCAACTGTACCGCTGTTATTCCACATGTAAGTATAAGGAGCAGTGCCGCCTGCCGCAGCCACTTCAGCAGCACCTGTAGCACCGCCATAACAAAGCACATCGCTGCTGCTGAGGATCGTTGCATCTAAGGCGGCAGGTTCAGTAATTGTTACTGTAGCCGTTCCCTGGCAGTTAATAGCATCTGTAACAGTTACAGTATAAGTGCCAGCTAAAAGATTATTAACAGAGGAGGTAGTGCCACCGTTGCTCCAGTTATAAGTATAAGGTAGTGTACCTGTACTAACGTAAACCGTAGCAGAACCATCCCCCGCGCCATTACAACTGATATCATCAGAAGCAATATTAAGAGTCAGCGAAGCAGATTGAGTAATAACAACTGCGGCAGCACCGGTGCATCCATTAGCATCTGTGACATTCACGGTAAAGGTTCCTGCACCAAGATTGGAGCTTGTCTGGGTTATTTGTCCGTTGCTCCAGCTATAAGTGTAAGGCGGAACGCCTCCTGTTACGGTAGCAGTAGCCCAGCCGTTGTTCTGTGAGCAGGTAGCACTGGCAGAATTAATCGCTACTATAAGAGGAGAATTCTGAGTAATTGTCACCTGCGCTGTATCAGTGCATCCTTTAGTGTCAGTCACAGTTACTGAATAGCTTCCTGCTACGAGGCCACTGATAGAGGACGTGGTGGCACCATTGCTCCATAAATATGTATAACCCGGTGTGCCACCTGAAACAGAGACTGTTGCTGATCCTGTGCTTTGTCCCGCACAGTTAATATTGTTGCCAGAGGCCGTAGCCACCAACTGCGGTGGCTGAGTAATATTAATACTACCAATACCCGCACAGCCATTCTGATCGGTAACGGTAACAGAATAAATCCCGGCAGGAACATTATTAATACTGGCCGTATTGCCACCATTATTCCAGTTATAAGTATAAGGCCCGTTTCCGCCGGTGACCATTGCTGTAGCAGAACCTGTACTCTGTCCATAGCAACCCACATTGGCAGAGGCAGAGAAGAAAACCGTTAGAGCCGTAGAGGTACTGATTGTAATATGCACGGTATCCGTGCAACCTTTTGTATCGGTAACGGTAACTATAAACAACCCTGCACCTAGATTACTGGCAGATGTACCTGTTCCTCCATACGGCGACCAGGAGTAAGTATATCCCGGTGTACCCCCTGAGGCAGACACGGTAGCAGAACCATTGCTTTGGGCGCATGAGGTATTGTTGATGCTCGTGGTAGTTAAGTTAAGTAGTGGAGGTTGTGTAATAGTAACAGTTGCAGTAGTGGTACAACCTTTAGTATCAGTCACGGTAACAGTATGAGTTCCCGCCGAAAGACCCGAAGCTGTTGCCGAGGTCTGACCAGTGCTCCAGAGATAAGTATAACCAGGCGTTCCACCCGTTGCTGATACCGTAGCAGTAGCCATATTTAGCCCGAAGCAGTTATTATTTATGCTGCTTGCAATTGAGGCCGTCAGTAGTGGAGGTTGATTTATTGTCACAGATGCTGTTCCCGTACATCCGTTACCATCGGTAACAGTTACAGAATAAGTTCCTGCAGCTAAGTTTGTCGCGGTTTGAGTTGTTTGTCCGTTGTTCCAGAGGTAGGTGAAGGGCTGTGTGCCGCCGGTTAGTGTTACGGTGGCGGAACCAGTGCTTTGTCCATAGCAGTTCGGGTTGACAACTAACATAGACAATGTAAATGCCGGAGTTTGTTGCAGGCTTGTGGAAACTGTATCGGAACATCCGTTTGCATCAGTCACTATACAGGTATATGTGCCTCCTCCCAGGTTAAACGCAGTACTGCCTGTTCCTCCATATGGGGACCACTGATATGTATAGCCAGGCGTGCCACCAGATGCTGAAACAGAAATGCTGCCATTCTGCTGGCCGCAAGTTGCTGCACTTGACGCGAGGACTGTACTGACAACTTGTGTAGAAAGTGATGTTATAGAAACAGTATCGGTTACAGTTGCGTTTGCTGCATCTGTTATGGTACAGGTATAAGACCCTATGCTCAGATTTACAGCGGTTTGCGTTGTCTGGCCATTACTCCAGAGATAGGAGTAAGGAGGTAGCCCACCGGACGGTATAGCGGTGGCAGTCCCGGAATTGCCGTTATAGCAAACATTTGGGGTAGATGAAAGACTTCCTGATAATGGAGGTATTGCTAAAGGTTTAACTATTATTGAATCATAAAAATAGTAAGACCAGGATTGTATTCCTGCATGGTATACAACTGTTGTTAAATTGTCGGAATAGAAATTTCCAAGGAAAAATTTCGTATATGCAGAATCTGCAAAGAAAGTATCTATTCTCGCGGTCCATGATACAGTATCTGTGACGACACCATAGGCAGTATAGTCCACTTGGGTCTGGACGTTTAATGGTCCTTGTGTATTTGTATTAACAGGTATTCCGGCATCATAGAAAAAAAAACCAAAATTAGCTATTGCATATCCACTCCAGTTTGCCAGACAAACATGTATTGTCGCCTCATAATAAGTGCCGGGTATCAACGGCGATAAATTGCCCCTTATGTAGTCACGAATAGTGCCGCTGGTAGAATAAACGAATCCGCCAGAAAACGCATTTCCGGAATAAGGATGCTGGTAGGAATATTGTGTAAGTGGAACTTGTCCGCCGCCACTTCCGCAAGTATGATAATAGTCACAAGTGGTATTTGTTCCATTTGTCCAATCGGGTAGATATTGGGGTAATAGTTGCGAAATGCCAAATGGACACTGATAATACTGCTCAAAACCTGCATTCAGCACCATGTTCTGCCCGTAAGTACTACAGGCAAAAAACAAAAAAACAATAAAGGCAAAGAGCTGCCTCATGGTTCCACAGGTTTTTGAATTATAAATATAATCAAATTCAACAATAATTTAATGTGGCGTAGCGTTTATTCTCTTTTGATTTTGCTATTTAAGAAGCTATTTTTGCAGATAACCAAGACTGAACGATGAAAAGGAATTACACGAATATATTGCTGGCCGGCGGACTGATACTCATGGCAACTACTGCGCGCATAGTAAACGCTGAAATGGCACTGTACAATTTTGCACCCGTGGCTGCCCTTGGCTTGTTCAGCGGAGCGATAGTAAAGGACAAGCGTTACGCCTTCCTTTTTGCCATACTGGCTCAGCTTTGCGGCGATATATATTTCCAGCTATTTACAGAGACTCCCGGCTTCTACGGTATTTCACAGATATTCACTTACATAGGACTGGTAGCTGTTACTGCCTTAGGTTTTGCCATGAAGCAGTCTAAGGGGCTCAGCATATTTGGATTTACATTAGCTGCTTCTGTTATCTTCTTCATCGTGTCCAACTTTGGTCACTTTGCCCACGGCTGGAATGGCTATAGCGGAAGCGGCCTTGTAAAAACTTACGTAGATGCACTGCCTTTCTTTAAGAATTCACTGATCGGCGATATGGCAGGCAGCATTATCCTGTTTGGTGCTTACTACCTGCTCCAGATGAGTCTCTCTGCTAAGATGATTAAGACAAAAGCTTAAATGATTCTTCAATAATAAAAATCCCGCAAGGCTGAGCCCTGGGGGATTTTTCATTACTACCTGTTCATCAATGCTGTCAGCCTGAGAGGGTTTGAAAGTTCGCTGGAACTTATCCTCACCCTGAAGGTCGCACCATTCTCTGCCACAAATTGAATCATCGGACCATTAAGTCATTGAGTCATTGAGAATTAATAAAGCACTATTTTCTGCCTGGCTATTTCATCGTTGCCACCTATCACTTCCACCACATAGTTGCCGCGGGCCACATTGCCCACTTCAAAGTTCATTTTACCACTCGCATTAAAGCGTGCTTCCTGCTTCCATACCACGCGGCCGCTGTTATCCAGCAGTTGCACGGTAGCCTTTTTATCTGCAAAGCCTTTGTTCACAACAGAGAAGGCACCTTTGGTCGGATTAGGGTATACGCTGATCTCGGTAGCTTTACTAAGCTGTCTTACCGAAAGCTGGTCTTGCTTGGCCGATCTCCACATGCCACGGCCATAAGTTGCCGCCCATATTTCATGCGTGTTGTAGTTAATGCCCAGGTCGTTCACGCGCACGCTTGGTAGCTGGTTGTTGAATGGTTCCCATTGTGTCATGGCGGTATCGCGGTAGAAGACGCCTATGTCAGTTCCTACATACAGCATGCCGTTAGAGGTGTCTACTTCTATACATGCTATCGGCACGTTGGGCAGGTTGTCGTTCATTAGTGTCCAGCCTTGGCCTTGTTCCCATTTGGCAACCTTAGTTGTGCCATAACCGCTGAAGGTCACCCACAGCCTGTTTGCAT
>DASPNB010000417.1:0-2281 GCA_035626755.1 Flavipsychrobacter sp. | reverse complement strand
ATGTATACGATGAAATGGGACAGTTGCAAGTGAAGCAACTGGGGACCAATCCTCAGTTCTCGATGCTCACACTGGAGTACCTGCAATATGAGTACAATATACGTGGATGGTTGAAAGCCATTAATAAGGAGTATGTAACTAACCCATCTAGTAACAGTAACCATTTTGGCCAAATCTTGAGCTATGACTACGGCTTTAATGCCCAAGAGTACAACGGCAACATTGCCGGTGTGCAATGGCGCAGCAAGGGGGATGGTGAGCAGAGGGCTTATGGTTTTGCTTATGACGCAGCCAACCGTCTTTTAAAAGCCGACTTTACTCAAAACAACGGGGGCTGGAATACGTCCGCGGGTATAGACTTTTCCATGAGGATGGGCAATGGTGTTGATCCTGCCACTGCTTATGATGCCAATGGAAATATCCGGGCCATGTTACAAAAGGGTCTAAAGCTTGGCGGGTCAGGTATGGCAAGTGAGTGGATTGACAGGCTCCGCTATAACTACTTTGACTATTCTAATAAGCTGCAAACTGTAACAGATACAACGACAGCTGGTAACAAGCTGGGAGACTTTACAGACAAAAATACCTCGGGTGATGATTATGGCTATGATCTTAACGGTAACATGATCAGTGATAAGAACAAAAAGATCATGGGCAGCACGGGTATCGATCAAACATCTGGCGGTGCTATCACGTACAATCACCTTAACCTGCCTTACCAGGTAGCTGTCAAAAAAGAAGACGGAACTACCCCCAAAGGCACTATCACTTACATTTATGATGCGGCCGGCAATAAGCTCCAAAAGGTTGTGCATGAACTGGCCGATGGTAGTACACCTGAGAAAACAGCAACAACTACCTATATAGATGGTTTTATCTACGAGCATAGTACGGCAGGAGCTGAAGAATTACAATTCTTTGCCCATGAAGAGGGAAGAACAAGGCCCTTAAGAAACAGCAGTAATATCATCACCGGTTACACCTATGACTACATGCTCAAAGACCATTTGGGGAATGTACGCTCCGTTGTAACAGAAGAGGAGAAGAGCGATCAATACCCTGCTGCTACAATGGAGACGGCTGGTGCCACAACAGAGGAAGCTTTGTATTATAATGTGAACACTACCCGTACGGCCATTAATTCTATCTCGGGCTATCCAACCAACGATACCTACACCAATCCCAATGAACAGGTCTCTAAAGTCTCCGGCAGTGGCAATAAAATTGGTTCAGCCATCATGCTGAAAGTCATGAGTGGGGATAGGTTTAATATAAGGGTAAGTAGTTGGTACAAGACCAATGGAGTTTCTCCTAATTCCTCTGCCAATCCGGCAACAGAACTCATATCTGCTCTCGCAGGAGGGGTGGCGGGCGTAACAACCGTGCATGGCACACCGGCGAATATTGAAAACAGCGGTGCGCTCTCGCCAGGCGTGACTGATTTTTTCAGCCAGCAGTCTAATAATACAACAGCTGGTAGACCAAAGGCTTATCTGAACTGGATACTGTTAAATGAGCAATTTAAGTTTGTTGCTTCTTCCTCAGGTGCCAGTCAGGTTCCTGACGAAAGTGCATATAACAATGGAGCAACTACGCCCAATGTCTATGTGCACCAATTCAACAACCTGCCAATCGATAAAAATGGCTACTTATATGTCTATGTTTCAAATGAAACGCCTAATATTGATGTGTTCTTTGACAATCTTCAGGTGACGCATAACCGGGGACCATTGCTGGAAGAAACACATTATTATCCGTTCGGGTTAACGATGGCAGGGATAAGCAGTAAAGCGGCGGGGGGTATACAGAACAAGGAGAAATTTAATGAGGGAACAGAGCTAAATACTGATTTTGACATTAACTGGTATGAAACTAGCTACAGAAGTCTTGACCCGCAGCTTGGCAGATTTTGGCAAGTAGATCCACTTGCCTCAAGTTCTCATGAGTTAACTCCTTATAACTACGCTTCGAACAACCCTATACTCCGCAATGACCCTTTGGGTTTGAAAGATACCGTAGTTAATGGAAAGGAGGCTCATATCGCTCCTCCTTTGGAAGCTGTAACAGTTACACACGTTAAAATACCTGATGGTTTTTGGGCTAAGCAGAACATGTATTACCGAATTATGGACCAGCTCAATGAAAGGGGTGCAGAAATTTGGCAAATAAAACAAGGCAGCCTGCGTGAGATGATGTACCGTTTTGATGCGATTACGAAACATCGGAACGGGGTATCAGAAATGACGCATGCAAGTGATCTTTATATATGGGGTATTTTTCT
>DASPNB010000416.1:0-2924 GCA_035626755.1 Flavipsychrobacter sp. | reverse complement strand
CCTTTACGTATCCAGTTGTAGAGTGTTTTTTCTGTAATGAACACTGCTTCAGCGATCTTTTTTTGCGGGGTTGCAGTGTCGAAGTAGAGATAGCGCGCGAGCTCTTTGGTGCTGTTTTTAGCGAACGGCATGTTTATAGTTTTAGGTTTATAAGTTGACAAGTCTTTGCGGACTTATCTGTTTCTATGTAAAGTTACGGAGAGGTTTTGGGTGAGAGAGCAGGGGAGGGTGTTTATGTGGGAAACTTTTTGGTGGGCTTTCTGTATTGGGCAAGCTCAGTTGCTTCTGCTGAACCCGCTGTGTTTCCCACCCCTGAATTTGCCGACAAGCGGCAAATTCTGTCCCCTCCCTGCCAGGAGAGGAGTCACATGTTAGTATCATTTGTTTTAGGAAAAGAAACATTACCAACTCCCCTCCTGGCAGGGAGGGGTGGCTCCGCTTGCGGAGACGGGGTGGGAGACACAGTGACTGTGTGTATATGTTTTGGGCTGTATGATATCATGATGAAATAATTTAGAGGTATGAGTCACGGGCGAATTTTATTCAGTAAGTCACGGCAAACGGAGCGCAGGAAAAAGCTCAGAAGAGAAATGACGCCGGCAGAAGCAGCGTTATGGCAGTTACTCAAGAATAGTCAGTTGCATGGTCGCAAGTTTCGCAGGCAACAGGGAGTAGGTTGTTATATCGTTGATTTTTGTTGTCCTGCAGAATTTTTGGTGGTAGAGTTGGATGGTGAGGTACATAATAACCCGGTGCAAGGTGAACACGACGTGCAGCGTGATGCGCAGTTGCGGGCACTGGGTTTTACGGTTTTGAGATTTGAGAATAAAGAAGTTTTTCAGAACACGGAAGCTGTGTTGCGGACTATTGCTGATGCGTTTTGTGTGTAGGGCGAGGCGGGTTGCTTCTGCTGAACCCGCTGTTTCCCACCCCTGAATTTGCCGGCAGGCGGCAAATTCTGTCCCCTCCCTGCCAGGAGGGGAGTCTCGTATGCCTTTTGAAAACAGTTCTATTATTCAAAATTCAGCCACGCCACGCGACAATGTTTTTTACGTCCCTCTTTCTCGAATATCAGCGTAGCGTAAGAGTTAATAGACCGAAGGTAGTGTGATGACTGAACGGAAGCCACTGTACGATCTCTATCCTCAGGCGCACCAAACAGGTAATACTTCCGGAGTTCTTGCCGATCGTTCTTCCTACTGCATGACCTATATGGAAGGTGGAGAGTGTCTCAGGTTCTTCATTTGCTTTTTTGTCGAAGTTGGACGGCAGATCGTTATAAATAATGTAGCGGGCTTTGCCTGTATTGATATAGTCGAAGGAGAAAAAGTTCTCGTCCTGGTAGCCTGTATGCGAAAAGCCGACACCATTGTTGAGGTACTGCCAATAGCCCTTTACCTTTCTTGAATGGGAGAATATGTCGAGGAAGCCGAAGCATCCGTGGCGCTTGGGAAAGCCGAAGGCATAAGTTTCCTCACCATCGGGTGAATATTGGGTAAGACCAACATTGCCAAAGGCTGTAGAGTTGCTGGTGCTGTGTGTGTCGTATTCGCTGTTCTGGTAAAGTTCTTCGCTGATGATGCTTGTTGTATTGTCCGGGTCTATGAACATATCCTGCGGCGGACCAACTACGTTTTTGTCATTCAGGTTGGCTTTTATGTAGTCGCTCAACTTTTCAAATTTCAGTACCTGCGATTTCACGTCAAGGGTTTGCGGGTCAACATAGTTCATCAGTGCAAGCTGGTACCTGGTAATTACACCATCCTTGTTTGGTTTTGCTTTTTTGTCTTCGATCAAAGTACTGGTAAGCAATTGTATCTTTTGATTTCCGGGGTTGTAACGCATCACACCCGTGGTTTTGCTGAAATCATCACTCATTTCAATATGCTGATGAGAGAAATCTTTTTCTCCTTTTCTGAGCCGGGAGACAATGATCTTCGAGTCTTTGCCGCCGGAGCGTTCTGTATTATATCCATAGGTTGCCAGGTAAACAGCATCTTCCTTTACCAGCATGGCAATGTAATTCAGGTATTTGTAGTCGCCGACTTTGCCATAAAATGAGTTGCTTAGTTCCTGGTGGTCTCCCGAGTACTGGTGTACCTGCAGCCGCTCTCCCGTTTCATGGGCAAAGCTGTTGTAGCAGATGACTGCATAGCTGTCGGAAGTAGCATCTTTTTCTATGTAGAAGCCTTTTGGGTCAACATTTCCCATGGCTACTGCATAACCGGCACCGGCACCATATTATCTAGCGTGAAAAGTAGTTTTTCTTCCTTTACAAGTCCGTTTTCAGGGTTGAATCTCAGACGGAACAGGCTGGGGGCGCGATTTTCCTGCTGTGTGAGGAAGACAACGGGCTCACCCTTAATATCGTACAGAGCATTGATGATGGTCTTCCATTTGCGGCTGGCTTTCCAGCCGCGGCCATCAATTTCACGTGTGGACTTCAGCTTGTGGTCTTTACCATATACCGAAACCTTCATTTCTCCATCTGCATAGTGGAAATAAAAGGTATTGCCATTCTCCAGTTGAAGGATTTTATCCCAGCCCCAGGTCGGCTCCTCAAAAGGGTCGCTTACCGAAACCTGCGGTTGTGCCTTGGCCGGTGCGAAAGAGATCAGCAGGATTATAAGTTGCACACAGATACTACGCATAAAGAGTATTTTAGTTTAGTGGTAATTAAAAATATCGATGGCTGAGAAAAGCGTTATTCAAAGCTCAGCCACGCTATGCGCGACTCTTTTTTGCGGCCCTTGCGTTCCACTATCAGTGTGGCATAGGTGCCGGTGCTCTTTTTAAAGTCTGATGACTGGAGGTAGAAGAAAGTACTTTCCCTGTCGTCAGCCGGTTTGCCAAAGATGTAGTAGGTCTTCTTATCCTTGCCCAGTGTGTAGCCTATGGTATTGGTACTGCTTACGTCCTTTACG
>DASPNB010000415.1:0-2240 GCA_035626755.1 Flavipsychrobacter sp. | reverse complement strand
CAAATTCATGGACAAAGCCTGCATCCAAATGAATAAAGGAGGCTTTTCCCAGAAAGGTTGATAATCTACCTGGGGACGTAAATAATCGCCGGTGGTTAACATCTCGCGGGCACATTCAGCAAAGTTGATCTCGTCCCAGTCGAACAAATGCACGTTACCCAGGAAAGGCAGGAAGAGCACTGCCGAAATAACGAGAATAAGTATGTATTTTAAGTAACTCGGCATTGACGACATTAAGTAAGCTCCGGCTTTTTCTTAAAAAACTTTGAACGGTGCTTGCGCAGCAATGAAAGAATAAATACAGCAAACAATACACCGATGAGGCTACCTACATAAACATCAGCAAAGAAATGGGCAGATAGGTACAGACGGGAATAGGCAACAGACAGGGCCAGGACAAAAAGCAATATCCCCAGAGGCCTGTACTTTAAAGGCAGCAGACAAGCCAATAAACAAAACATAGCGAAGGCCCCGCAGGAATGACCTGAGGGAAAACCATTATAGAAATCCTGTTCCCAACCCGGGAGTATGCGCACCCATTCTGCCTTTTTAAAGTATGTGAGTGGCCGCTCGGCGTTAATTAATCTCTTAATAACCTGTGTGGCCAAGGAAGGTAGTACCGTACATGCCACTGCCGCAGTGACGTACCACCAATTCTGAAATGCAGGAATTGCCAGCAGTACAACTAATATGACCGTTATTACCAAGCCTTCTCCCATCATGGTAATAAATGGGACAAAAGTATCGAGCAAAGGTGCATGATTTGTGTTGACCATCTTGAACAACGACTCTTTATCATTTATGATAAGTGCCAGACCTCCTGCTATCATCCAAAGGATGAATGGGATGAGGAAGTACCTGTTGTATGAAGAATATGGCGGCGTTTTCACTACTTTATTTTTTGAGGAAATAGAGATTTGAGTTTTTTCCAAACCCGGCCATACCATTCCTTACTGAAGATCTGTGAATCATTCCGGGCCTGCTGAATTAGTATGAAGGCAATGGGCAGCAACATAGCTGTCGCCATCCACATTCCTACGACTGGTGTCATGGTATCAGCGCGAGCCAGTTCTTCACCACTGCGCGAGGTAATATGGAATACGACGAAGAAACCTACAGCGATAACTAATGGCATACCTATGCCACCTTTGCGAATTATAGCTCCAAGAGGCGCGCCGATAAGGAACAACAATATACAGGCGAATGACAAAGTGAACTTCCTATGCCACTCTATCTGGTAGCGGATAAAATTCTCCTGTTGTGTTCTGCTGTCAATAGAGGACATATCCAGGAGTCCCTTAATACTGCGAACGTTAGCCAATGCTAACTGTACCGTACCTGCCCTCAATGAATCCGGGATCATTTCAATGAAAGAAGTATCGAATTTCCTGAGGCTTTCCTTGTTAGCTCGCACTTTTTGAGTAAGCTCTTTACCGCCTTCATCCATCTTTAGCAAAAGCTGGTAAGGGCTAAGATAAGAGCCCACCGTTTTGGCTATTGTACACTTCTTTCGCTTCATACTATCAATACCTTCGGCCAGTTGGTACACATCCATCATCTGGTAGGCATTCTTAAACAGATCCTGGTTGGTACGAGTTACTTTAAAGGATGAGATATCAAATATCTTATCCCAGGTCTCAAAGTGCAATCTCGTTTGCGGCTTTTTGGCAGAGCCTTCACGAAAGGATTGCTGCTCTTCATACCGCCAGCCGTTCTTCAGGCGGAAGATCAGGGCCTGTTTATCTTCACTGGGTATCATCTCTCCCCTTTCAGCGATTATGACCTTATCATTTCCGAAACCGGTGGACTGATCATAGATTAAGATATCCCTTATTGTTCTCCCATCCCGATCCTTACTACCCACGCGAATGGAAAAGCCCTTGATATCGTGGTTGAATTGTCCGGCCTTGATATTAAAAGTGGGCTTTGAATTGCGCAGATCGTAAAGTAGAGATAAAGCCTTAAGGTTGGCTACAGGAATAACGTTGTTATTAAAAAGAAAAGCCCCGAAACTTACCAGGATCATAAAGAAAAACAAGGGCCTCATGAACCTGAGCAGTGAAATACCTGAGGACTTGATGGCAACCAGTTCAAAGTTCTCACCGAGGTTACCAAAAGTCATGATGGAAGCCAGCAACACACCCAGCGGAAGGGCCAGGGGCACCATGGTAGTGGACATGTACATCAACAACTGGAGTATCATGCCCACGCCGAGGCCTTTGCCTATCAGCTCATCCATG
>DASPNB010000414.1:0-2394 GCA_035626755.1 Flavipsychrobacter sp. | reverse complement strand
ATAACCCTTAGCTGCATCCACAAGGGCCGCTGCATTGAAGTGACGATAATGGTGTTGTATGAATTGAGAAATTGGTCCTTTGTTCATTTTATATTGAATATTGTAGATTGAATAATTATTGTTCGCTTGCCTCCTCTTCTTCGGTTCCGATAAAACCCGGCAATCCATTAATCCTCTAATCCCGGTTCAGACTTTAAACTAAAAAGCAAGCAGTTTTACCTGCATGCTCTTTAACTATTTTATTATCAATTGAGTAATTGAGCTATTGAGCCATTACGCAATTAGCTAAGCTACTGTTTCGCCTTTTGCAATGAAGCTCTTGATCCAGTCTGTGGTCATCGACTTCGGACGCTCCAAGGGGAATCCTAAAGCACGATCCCAGCAGAGGCTTGCCAATACACCCAATGCACGGCTCACACCGAATAGCACCGTGTAGAAATCTTCTTCTACCAGGCCATAATGTTTCAGCAGGGCCCCTGAGTGGGCATCTACGTTAGGCCATGGGTTTTTGATTTTGCCTGTACCTTCCAGTATAGGTGGTGCTACTTCATATACGTTCCAAACAGTCTGAACCACCGGATCATCAGGACAGTGCGTTTTTGCAAACTCAGCCTGTGCGGTGAAACGCGGATCTGTCTTACGCAGTACTGCGTGACCGTAGCCCGGCACTACCTTGCCTTCAGCAAGCGTCTTCTTAATATAGTCAGCTATCTGTTCTTTACTTGGTTGCTGGGTATTCAGCTCCTCTTGCATTTCTTCTATCCAGCGGATCACTTCCTGGTTAGCCAGGCCGTGCAGCGGGCCCGCAAGACCGGTCATACCTGCAACGAAAGACAAGTAAGGATCACTCAGCGCAGAACCTACCAGGTGAGTTGCGTGAGCAGATACGTTACCACCTTCATGGTCAGCATGGATGGTTAAATACAGGCGCATCAACTCAGCGAAACTTGGATCATCATAACCCATCATGTGCGCGAAGTTGGCACTCCAGTCCAGCATACCATCTGGCTGAATATGCTCGCCATTCTTGTATTTGCGACGATAGATATAAGCAGCCACACGGGGCAGGCGCGCTATCAGCGTCATTGTATCTTCGTACACATAATTCCAGTGCTCTTTTTTGCTGATACCATCGTTATATGCCTGTGCGAATTTTGATTCAGTCTGCAGTGCCAGAATAGCAGCGCAGAATTGCGTCATCGGGTGTGTAGCTACCGGCAGCGCTTCTATCACATTGAACACGTGATTAGGAACGTGCGAACGGCGAGCCCAGGTAGCAGAGATGTGCTCTACATCTTCCTGGCTCGGAACATCACCTACCAGCATCAGGTAAAAAAGACCTTCGGGCAAGGGTTCATTACCACCCTCAACCTTCGGAAGACGTTCCCTGAGTTCAGGAATAGAGAATCCGCGGAAACGGATACCCTCGTTCGAATCGAGTAAAGATGTTTCGGTAATAAGTCCCGGTATACCACGCATACCCTGGTATGCCTGTGCTACAGTTACCTGGTCTAAAACTTTTTCTCCGTGCTGTTGTATCAGGCTCTTGATTTCTGCCGCTTGAGCGTCTGCTTTTGCCTTAAAAGTGTCTTTAACGTAACCCATTATCTGTAATTCTTATGCCCTTTTTAATACGGGGTGCTTTTTGAACGCCCACAAAGGTAAGGCAAAACACAACAGCTTAAAATTAAATTAGCACGAATATGTAGCGCTGCTCTTCCACAGAATATCGGGGCTTAAAATGCTCATAGCAGGTAGCCAAAACCCTACAAATGTGTTGTTTTGCTATATTTCACTACACGCGCAGGATCATAGGGTTTGAGCAATTGTTTTACTTCTATAGACGTAGTATGCCAGCAATGAGGCACCAAGCTTCACGCTGCCTGACATGAGGGACGTAGCGTTGATGCTGTCTGCACCGGCACCGGCTGCCAGGAGTATAATAATGTCAAAAGCCATATACACCAACGGCAATGCGAGCGCATAAGTTAGCTTACGAGTAGAGAACTTTCGACAATATCTCCTGACAAGCACAAAACACAGCAACGAACCCGCTATGGTAGATATCCATGGGCCGGACTGCTCTGCATGTGCCTCGTAATACTTCTGGTCATGGCCAGGTTCCACGAGGTACGAGTAGAACGCCACTTCAGCGATCGATAGGAGAATAAGAATGACGTGCAGTAAAAGAGCCATTCCGATAAGTTTGGGCCAAAACCGTGTTTGCTTCATCTGCTGGATTATTTTAGAATGTTCGGCAAAGTTGGGATTTTAGGAGCTCACTGTCGTCTCAATTTCTAAGATGATACCTGTTTTTCCGGAAAATGGGACCAATACCTACTCTAATGGGACGAAGGGATGGCCTCTTCGGCACCGGGGAGTTGGAGCCGGTAT
>DASPNB010000413.1:0-2371 GCA_035626755.1 Flavipsychrobacter sp. | reverse complement strand
CCGGGTCGTCATAGCTGGCGGGTACCTTTACCATGCCGGCGTAGGTATAGTTTGACAAAAGGCGGGGAATGGCGCTTTTACCTTTTCCCGGGTAGCCCAGCGACTGTAGTTCCTTCCTGATAGCTTCCGGCGCCATACCTGCCACGGCTAGTTGGAAGGCTTTCTTTACAATAAATGCCCGCTCCTCGTCCACGACTATAATGGGCAGGTTCTGAGCGTCGCGGGTATTTTTATATCCGAACGGCGCTGCATGAAGGTAGCGTCCCTGCCTTGCGGCCTGGTACATGCCCATGCGGGTGCGTTCCTTGATGACCTGCAGCTCATTGTCCGCAAATAACAGCATCTGTTTCCGCACGTAAAGAAACACGCTGGACTTCGGATGCATTTTTAAGTCTTCCATCACCGACAGAACGACTATGTTATATTCGTTCTCGAGTCGCTCAATAACCTGCAACGCCTCCGACATATTACGGCTGAACCGGTCGTACTTGGCAACGATAAGATAATCTATGTGGCGATAGTTCTGTTTTACGAATGCTTCAAGCTGCTTCCAATTGGCCCGGTCGAAGTTCTTTGCAGATTGCCCGTTATCGCGAAAGATGTTGAGCAGTTCGTAGCCCTGCTTGCCGCAATAGTTTGTAACATGCTCTGCCTGGCTATCCAAAGAAAAATTAGACTGGTCGGTAGTGGATATGCGGATGTAGGCAATTGCTTTTTTCATAGTTCAGCCTTTTATTATTTTGTTCACTAAGATAGCTATTACAACTTTAGCCATTGCTTCTTCTTCTGGCGTCAAAACAACCGTTTCCTCGACGGTCCCCGCCTGCCGGCTGTTAAGGTCATCAGAACCGCCAACCACTCCCTCAGGGCGCCGTTTGGGGGCTCCTTGCTTATTGTGTTTTGTATGTATTAACAGTTCGGGCATTAACGATTAAAACATTGGTCCGGGTGCTTTATACATACACTCTATTTCGGTCACTGCCGGGTGCTCCCTCCTATAATGCATCTGAGACTGCACGATAAACCGCGGGCCCGTAGGACTATCGTCCAAAAAATCGGTAATATGGTCAAATAAGAATCCCAGGTCTTCTACTTGTGCGGTCTCTGTTAGGTATATATCTACCAGCATCGAATTTCGTAGCAGGTTCGGCTGCAGTTTTAGTATTGACCGGAATTCCTGCTCAGTTAACGCAACAGTACTGTTATCGCTGAAAAATTGCTTAATCGCATTGGCTGTGTGAGTCTTTCCGGCGCCTTGCGGACCTGAAAGTAAAATGATTGGCTTTTTCATAAGTACATCTGCCACACTATGCAGTGGCCGCTTTTGTTGTGGGTGAATGAATCCTATATAAAATCATCTTCGTCTCGTGTTACCGATAGGATACACTGGAATGTCCTCCCGTTCATTTCAAATTCCTTTACTAAAACTCGGTTACCTAACTGATTGTCTATAACCCATCCGCTGTGCCGTTCACCGGTGAAATCAGATATCGCTTCTTTAAATTTTTCCATTAGAAGGTTTTCATCAATACCGTATTCCGCAGTTTTTTCACTCATATTTTCAATGCCACACTATGCAGTGGCCGCTTTAGTCGTTAATCATGTTTTTTTCAAAAAATCTTTGCAAGGCATCTTCATCATAGCTGCATGAAAAACCTATCGAGCCCATAATCTTCTCCGTGACCGGCACGGCTATAGTGCTGTCGCCATTGTTGTAGTAGTTTGAATCGGATTTTACCTTATCCTCTCGGTATAGGCCTGCAGCAAAAGGAGAAGATGTGTAACCAGCGTCCTGTGGGCGCCAGAACATTGGCGATTTGCCGCTACCGTGCTTCAGGGAGATAATCAAGAAGTTCTTCGTTGAATCCTCCTCCAGGGTACCGAGTGCGTGTTGTACGGCCAATTGCTTTACTGCCTCTATAGCATGAATCCACCCATCGTGGTATTCGTCTTTGGTAGACGTGGATCTTGTAAGGTTTGCAACCTCTGTCATGAATTTTTCAAAGTCAATCATTTGCGGTTTAATTATATAGTTAGAGCTATTTCCTTGTTACCTGTTGGCCCTTAGCCTTTTTGTTATGAAATGGATAATGTTCCTTATTCAGTTCGTGCAAGAGTTCGTCGGCAGAAAAGTCTCATACTTTGGCCTCGTGCCATCCATAGCAGTTGTTATCTTCCAGGATAAGTGGCTTTTTTGCTATTCCCTTTTTTTCGACGGCCCTGATTTCTATCTTCAATTGGTCCGCCAGCACCAGGAGGTGGCGATATAATTCACCGCCGGTTTCGCATTCTATATGGATTGTTGCTTTCATAAGCATTGGTCGCCACACTATGCAGTGGCCGCTTTTGTTGGTTTGTTATGAATAGCGCT
>DASPNB010000412.1:0-3169 GCA_035626755.1 Flavipsychrobacter sp. | reverse complement strand
CGCGAATGATCCTGACAGCAGATTGACTGACTTTAAAGAATCAGCCTCAAATAATAGCGCTAACCTCAATAGCAACACTGCTGATTACAGTTATGATGCGAACGGCAATATGACTGCTGACGACAATAAAAGCATCAGCAGTATTGTATACAACCATTTGAATTTACCGGATAGTATTATCGTGAGCGGTAAGGGAAGCATTAAGTATGTGTATGATGCCGTAGGAAATAAGCTGAAGAAAATAGTGCATGAAACCGGGAACGCTGATAAGGGGACCGTGTATATAGGAGGTTTTGTGTATGAAAACGACACGCTGCAGTTACTGCAGCATGAAGAAGGCCGCATCAGGCTTACCTCAAATACTTCCAATGTCTATAACGGCTATGCATTTGATTATTTTGAAAAAGATCATTTAGGGAACGTGCGGGTGTTACTTACAGAGCAGAAGGATACGGCGGCGTATCCCGAAGCATCCCTTGAAACCAGTAACCTGAGCAGGGATACATTGTACTACTCCAAGATTTTAGAAACGAGAGTGCAGCGAAGCAGCGTGAGCGGCTATCCGACAAACGACACAACCTACACTAATCCCAATGACTGGGTGGCTAAGGTGAGCGGAAGTGGCAATAAAGTTGGCCCTGGCATAGTGCTGAAAGTAATGCCTGGCGATAAATTCAACATCCGCGTGAGCAGTTGGTATAAGGCCAACGGAGCTACTCCAGGGACACCGGTAAGTCCATTAAATGACTTATTGGCTGCACTGATTAGTGGGATAAGTGGTGCGGGTAAGTTTGAAGTTACGGCCTTGCAAAGTGGGACGGTGTTGAGTGATAATGTGACAAGTTTTTTAAACAGCCAATCGGTGGCCTCCGGGCGGCCAAAGGCTTATTTGAATTGGGTGTTATTGGACGAACAGTTGAATTATGTGAGTGCGAGCAGTGGATTTGAACAGGTTCCGGCTGAGAGTGTGTATGGGAATGGGGGCGGCAGCCCTGAGGTGTATGTGCATCAACAGAATGGGTTGGTTGTAAATAAGAGCGGATATTTATATATTTACGTGAGCAATGAGACATCGAATATAGATGTGTTCTTTGATAACTTGCAGGTGACGCATGTGAAGGGGCCTTTGTTGGAGGAAACGCATTATTATCCATTTGGACTGACAATGGCGGGGATAAGTAGTAAGGCGATGAAGCCCGGAAGCGCTGATAATAAACATAAATACAACGGTAAGGAAATGCAGCGGGAAGAGTTCAGTGATGGAAGTGGGTTAGAATGGCTGGATTACGGAGCGAGGATGTACGATGCGCAGATCGGCAGATTTCATGTGCTGGATAGATTTGCAGAAAAGTATTATGATTTTACTGCTTATCAATACGGTGGCAACAATCCTATTAAGTACGTTGATATCAACGGCGATTCTTTAATTGTAACAGGTAGGTCAGAAGCAGTGAAGGGATTTGAAACAATTACCAATGAAGGATTAGGCGGGTTTTATACAATTAAACAGAACGAAACCGGAACTTACTCCCTGGTTTCTACTGGTCAAGAAGGTGAAATGACTGAGCAGCAGCAAGCATTTTACGATGCATTGAATGCTGTAATGACCAATGGAGAAAATGTTGAAATTACTGCGGTAATGAATAGTGCGAATACAGATATTGGTTCTTTTAAATTTGGTAGAATTGATGTTGGGGATATGATGAAGTTCAATTCTATTAATGATGCCGAGGCTACAGGTTCCACAAGAGAGGGCTTGTTGGCGCATGAGATAGTTGAACAGAATGAATTAGTAAAGTCGGGGGTTAATCGAGCTGATGACCAGGCGTTGCTAAACGCCTTCAGGCCAATGCATCGAAAAGCAACTGAAGTAGAAAATGCGGTCAATGGTAATACTCGTATGTCTGAATTAGAAACCAACCGCTTCTCGGACGCAGTTATGACTACTTACCATCTCGGAAAGGGAGGCTTGACGCAACAAAGGGTGACCCTCGCTACAACGAATATGCAAGTGAGTAAGAAAACAGTTCCGATTGGTATAAAAAAACCTCGTTAAAATGAAATATATTTTCTTCTTGTTATTAGCCGGAATTTTAAGTTCATGCCGGTCTTCTCGCTGCATTGGAGATAAAAGTATTGTTAGTGAGTTCAAACAAAAGATGGAATTGATCAGATCTTATCAGGAGAGGAATGTGGAAGTGTATAAGGACGACTATCTGGCGGCGCTTATTTTTTTGACTAACGTAACCGGCGTTCCATCCAGGGCAGAGTATAGTCACTCTTTTGGATACAGGAACGATCAGCATTATCGGGAAGACATGCAAGCGTGGAATAAATGGCTTGACAGCAATAAATGTAAGCTAACGAAGGCCTATGTAGACAGTGCTTTATCCAAAGCAAAAAGATAACAAGCTAATAGAAGCAAGGCCAGAAGTACAATAAAATAAGATAGCCGCAGCGACCGCTGCGGCTATTTTTATTTTACACCTGCGAGATTTTTTTGCAGGTCAGCCTTGAGCAGGTAAGCTGATATAAAATCCTTGACAGTATTTTGCTGTTGTTGTTCGAGCGACTGAATCTTTTGGAACATAGAGAGCAGTTCGCGGTCACTGATATTTTTTTCCATCCGTTCATTTACTGCACCAAATACCAGCTCGTCAATACTCACATCTAAGATCCTGGCCATCTTCTCCACTACTTCAATGGAAGGTGCCGACAGCCCGCGTTCGTAGCGGCTGAGGTGACCGGCATGGACCTTTATTTTTTTGGCCATGTCTTCCTGGGAAATCCCTTTTTCTGTTCTAAGGCGCTTCAGGTTATCTGCAAACTGCTTAAGCATACGGTAAGGTTGGATTATTGTACCCATTTTAACGGATATGTGTGGCAAAGTTAGCAATAAGTCAACCTATCAGGTGGATATGGAAAATAAGCTAAACAAAAATGTTTGCCCGTATTAAGCATATACGTTAAGTTTTCCAGCAAATATGTTTAGCTAAAAACTTATCCACATGATAGCAAAAAACACACGGCAGGTGAAACTGCATCGCAAATACCGCCCAGTTGCTGGTAACCGCTGGCCTGATTACCGGCAAGTGCCCTGGCTTAATGTAAGTGGCGTATGGCTGGAGCGTGCGGGGTTCCGCGCAGGCGATGCGGTAGAGATAACGGT
>DASPNB010000411.1:0-6060 GCA_035626755.1 Flavipsychrobacter sp. | reverse complement strand
ATCGGCAACTTTGAAGAGAATACTGAAAAAATTATCGCTGCTATCAGGGAAGCAAAAAAACGGGGCGGCGAGCTTGTAGTATTTTCTGAACTGGCAGTTTGCGGCTACCCTCCGCGCGACTTTTTGGAATTCAACGACTTTATAGAACAAAGCCTGGCCAGCATTGACATGATCGCTGCGGAGACTAACGATATAGCCGTACTTGTCGGTGCACCTTCGCGCAATCCGGCTCCTGAAGGAAAGAATCTTTTTAACAGCGCATATTTCCTCTACCAGGGAAAGACCCAGGCTATTATCAATAAGACGCTGCTTCCTAACTACGACATCTTTGACGAATACAGGTACTTTGAGCCTTCATTTGACTGGCAGGTGGTTGAATATAAAGACAAGCGCCTTGCGGTTACTATTTGCGAAGACATCTGGGATATGGGAGATGATCCTCTTTATCGCTTTAAACCTATGGATAAACTCATTGAGCAAAATCCCGATTTAATGATCAACCTCAGCGCCTCTCCATTTGATTACATGCATGCCGAAGGCAGGAAGAGTATAGTAAAAAAGAATGTTACCAAATACGGCCTGCCAATGGTGTATTGCAATGCCGTTGGTTCACAGACAGAGATCGTATTCGATGGCGGATCGATTGCCATGAATGCTTCAGGCGATATCGTTGCTGAGCTCCCCTATTTTGAAGAAGGGCTCCAGGCTGTCGAATTCACGAACAACGGACAGTTCGCAGAAAGCGTTATACAATCCTCAGATACCGTTGCCGCAGTCGAATCAATTTCTCAATCCTTTAATCCTAACACTGGAGTAGATGCGATTCACAGAGCCCTGATAACAGGTATCCGTGACTACTTTCGTAAAATGAACTTCAAAAAAGCTGTGGTTGCCTCCTCAGGTGGCATAGACAGTGCAGTAGTATTGGCGCTGGCCAGCGAAGCGCTCGGCGCAGAAAACGTACGCGCCATACTGATGCCTTCCCAATTTTCCAGCGGGCATTCAGTAAGCGACGCAGAAAAGCTCTCACAAAACCTAAACAACCCTTATGACATACTTCCTATTAAAGATATCTTTTATTCTTATGTCCATAGCCTGCAACCCGTTTTTGCCAATTTGCCTTTTGATGTTGCAGAAGAGAATTTACAGGCCCGCATAAGGGGCGCTATGGTAATGGCCATTTCTAATAAGTTCGGATCTATCCTGCTCAACACTTCTAATAAAAGTGAGCTCGCAACAGGCTATGGAACTCTTTATGGAGATATGGCCGGCGGCATCAGCGTATTAGGCGATCTGTATAAAATGCAGGTGTATGCACTTGCTGCATACATCAATCGAAACAGAGAAATTATCCCTGATAACATTATCACCAAAGCGCCCAGTGCAGAACTACGCCCCGGACAAAAAGATGCCGACAGCCTGCCTGAGTATGATATACTAGATCCTATCCTCTACCAGTATATAGAATTACGGAAAGGTCCTGCGGAGATAATAGCAGCCGGCAATGACCCTGCTGTAGTAGCACGGATTTTGAAACTGGTAAATACCAATGAATATAAAAGAAATCAATTTTGTCCTATCATAAGAGTTTCACCGAAGGCTTTTGGCATAGGTAGACGCGTACCTATTGTTGGCAAATACCTGTCGTAGTAATTACTGGCACTGCATTATATTAAAATAGCACAACGAAAACGGCCTCCGGGAAATTCCGGAGGCCGTTTCATTATGATCAATCTTTAAATTTATCTTATCAGGGTTACATTACCTTGTTTCACCAGTCTCTTGCCTGTGCTCGATACTGCCTCTACTGTGTACACATACACGCCCATCGGTTGCGCCTTACCGTTGTATGTACCATCCCAGCCTTCAGTGATGTTGCTGGTCTCATACATCTTCACTCCCCACCTGTTGTACACCACAAACTTCTTCAGTGTCGCATTGCCCTTGTATACCACCTTGAAGATAGCATTCGGTGCAGCACCCGGCGTAAACGCATTCGGTACATCTATATAGCTGTCCGGTGCAAGGATGATGTCTATTGAATCCCTCGTTGCACAACCATTCTCGGCTGCTGCATCCACGTAGTAGCGGGTATTTACCTCCGGTGCTGCTACAGGATTGGCAATCTGGTCATCGCTCAAACCTGATGGCGGGAACCATGTGAAGTACAGGCAGTTGCCGCCAGGATCTAACTGGTAGGTCTCACCAGGATAGATCACTGCTGAATCAGGCAGATTCACTATAGCCTCTGCTTTTACTATTATTTCAGTGCTTACCGTATCTGTACAACCTATATGATCTGTTCCTATTACTGTGAATGTAGTAGTAGTTATCGGCGATACATAAGGATCAAGACTGCTCGCATCACTTACATAGTGGAAATCCTCTGTCCAGTTCACTGATATCAATGTGGTGCTGCCATCTCCCGATACATGTAGCTGTACTGTATCTCTCGGACAAATAACCTGGTCGGCTGAGATATCAAGGAAGTCTGAGGGATTCACATTCATCAGTATGGAATCTTCTCCCTTACAGCCTACCGGTGTGCTTACCACAAAGTGCAGCATCACGGTGTCGAAGGCTATGAAGACAGGGTCTGCTGCATCTGAGGCTGTCAGCGAGCTTCCCGGTGTCCACAATAATGTGTAATACGGGTAGCCGAAAGGAGTGTAGGTCGCATTCAGCTGGGTTCTGCTGCCAAGACATACTGTCATCTCAGGAGGACCTGCATCTACTATAGGTACCGGTTGAGCATCTATAGTGAATAACTGGATACTGTCGCGGCAACCCGGATATGTAGCTGTTACAACATAGGTATGAGTAGTATCAGGTACTATGAACGGATTGAAGATGCTGGGATCGGATACGCCCGTCACTGGCGTCCAGCTATAAGTATAGCGGGTATCTCCTGTTGCGTTCACCTGCACTGTATCTCCCATACATATGGCTGTATCTCCATTGAATACATCAAAGCCCTGAAGTACTGTCACATTCAGTGTATCCTTGGTTTGGCAGGGAACAAATCCATCAGGGATGATTGTTACTATATAGGTAACATCTGCGAAAGCATCCATCCATGGCGTGTTACTGGTCGGATCATCCAGCCAGGTCGGCGGATCCCACTGCACCGCATAAGTCTGCCCGGGATATGGAACCAGGTTGGTATTGAGCTGAACCGGGTTGTTCACGCAGGTGATGATATCGGGACCAAGATCAAATACAGGGGGTTGCCTTACCGTGATCGTTATCGTATCCCGGTTCAGGTCGCAATAGGTATTGATCGTGGATGTAACCACGTAGGTGGTTGTTACCGTCGGCGTCACCATTGGGTTATCGCAGGCTGTACAGCTCATGCTCGTTATTGGCGAACCACCGGGAAGCACATCCCACTGGTAGTTAGCACCGCCTATGGCAACCAGTGGTACAGGCTCTAAAGGACATATGGTATCAGGCCCCAGTATAAGCACCTCGGTAGCTGGCCATACGTGCAGCGGTATAGTAAAGGTATTGGTAATAGGGATACCCGGAGGCTCACACGTTGAATCCTTTACGGTGATCACAAAGATGTGAAGACCCGTATCTGCAAAACCTGGTAGCCAGTCCACACAACCCGTTACTGTATCAGTAGCCTGGTTGGTATACACCACGCTTATATTATTGTCTATAAACTCGTGGTTGTCATCTACCACCAGTATTCGGTCGGCTACGGTTACGGCATCAAAACAGAAGTGCATCGGCTGACCCGCACATCCTTCTATCTGGCCATTGACATAAGTACCCACATACACAGAGTTGGCATCAACCACCACCTGCGGCGGTGGCACATTGCACACGCGTATGATCGTCTGGATATCGCGTATTACTGTTCCTATTTCCTGGCCATTTCTATATTCGTGCACCTTGATAGATACAACGTTTTCAGACTGGACCGCAGGTGTGAAACTCATTTGACCTGTGAAGGTGTTCAGCGTAAATGTATTATTGGTATTGAATGGATTGTCAACATTGTCATAGTTATCAACCCCCGCAGTAGGAGCATAATCTATATTGGTTATGTTCGGCGGATTTTGACAGGTCTGCCCCGGACCATTTAATGGAAACGCAAGTTCAAAAGAAAGTGAATCTCCGTCAGGGTCAACAACACCATTGTTGTAAGTGAACGGTGTATTGGCGCAAGTGTAAGGCACGGGCTTGATCGTAAATGTTGGAGAACTATTACCTTGCGCGTTCAGGTTATCAAGGGTTGCCTTTACAAACAGGGTGTAAGAACCGGGACCGGGGCCGAGGTTATCGATCGCAGTGTTACGGGCATTGATGCCACAGTAAATTGTCCAGAAGTTACACTGGCTGGGGAAAGTAATATCCGCAGAATACCACCATTCCCTATACCCGGGAAGAGCACCGCCATCGCAGGTCGTAGGAAAGCCGGGACAACCAAGACTCACCGGCTGACCGTTCGGCAAATTGCCCGGCAGCATAGACATCTTGGGCGCAGTTACATTACCGGTAGTGCTATTACAACTGTTGTAATAGCAAAAAGGCAAGCTTGCAGGTTCAGAAGCCGAACCGGGAGCACAGTCCTTATAAAATTTAAAGTAAAATCTGTAGGTCGATCCGCTTAACCATTGATAAACCAACTCTCCACCGGCAGCATGTGTTGCCCTCGATTCGGAAAAGGAAAAGAGTAATGTCAAGCATACCAGCAGAAATTGCGTACATTTCTTAGTCATATTATTGCGATATTAGCCTTATGTTACTAAAATTATTAATAAAAATTGAAAAACAATAGCTTGGCAAGGAGGAAAGCCAGTATTTTCTATAGAATTCTATACACCTAAAGACATGAAAATTGTCTATTTGGTTGGGGTTTTACCCCAAAACTCCAGGATTTTTTCACATACGAAAGCCATATCCAGCTCTCTCATACAGCGGAAATGCCCCTTCGGGCATTTATCATATCCTATTTTGCTGCAGGGATGGCATTTAAGGTCTTTCTTCTCCAGCATTATAGATAGCGGCGATATATTGCCTTTCAAATTGTTATATCCATAGTAGGGGAACATACCCATCTCGGGCGAAGTATTGCCCCAAAGGGAGATGACAGGCTTCTTGTAAGCGGCTCCTACGTGCATCAGCCCGGTATCATTGCTCACTACCACTTTTGAAAAACCCACCAATGCCGCCGATTCATTCACGCTGAACTTACCGCAGGCATTGTAGATTTTTATCGGATCCTGCGCCGCGATGATATCGCCTGCCTCCCTATCCTCGGGCCCGCCCAAAAGCATCAGCGGGTATGGCACAATCTCGCAAAGTTTCTGCCATTGCTCTACAGGAAGCCTCTTGGTAAAGTAAGAGCCGCCAATAACACAGGCCACATAACCCGCCCAGTGGCTCATAGGTATATCCTTATTGGTCACTTGCACGCTTTCGGGCAGCTGGTAGTCCAGCCCCTGCCCGTCGTTCTTTACGCCCAGCGGCCTCACCGTTTCAAAATATCTCTCCACGATGCTCTTATCGGGCATCATATTGATCTTAAGATTCGTGAGCAGCCACTTCTGCATATTAAGTTTCGGAAATGAAAAAACCTTCGTCTTGCCTACCCGTATCTTTTGCTTAAAGCGCAGGCTGCGCAGGTTATGATGCAGATCTAGTATATAATCGTATTCTGCTCCCCTTAATGTTGCAATCAGTTCTATGAAGTTAGTTTTGTCAAGCCAGTGAAGCTTGTCAATATACTTGTTCCCTTCCAGTACACTTTTGAAGTTAGCCTTGGTGAGGTAATGCACTTCGGCATCCGGTACCTGTTGCTTCAGGCAACGCACCACGGGCGTTGTGAGAACAATATCACCAATAGAGGAAAAACGAATGAAGAGTACTTTCATTAATAACAGCTAAAGTACACCGTAACTTATTTCGCAGAACATTTTGTTTTCGTTCACGCCCAGCTCCTCTTTTGCAGCGGCACTTATGCCTATCACGCTATTGTGATATAGTGCCGTACCCGGAATAGCGCCGATCACCTTCACGTAAACAGTCTTTTTTGTTCCGGGGTTGAAC
>DASPNB010000410.1:0-7323 GCA_035626755.1 Flavipsychrobacter sp. | reverse complement strand
GGTTGCTTTCTTTTTGCCAAAGACGGTGCAGGCCGGTAATGTAGGATTCTTCATCGAAAGAAAACGAGGCAAGAACTGCAAGGACCGGGAAAAGATCGGGAGCGTGGGTGGCGTCAAAATCGAACCCGCGAATACGGCTTTTTTTAACGGCAATATTCTCAAAACCGATGCTCATGGAAACGCCCGCGGATTGCAATACTCCGAGAATGGCTTTGTCTGCCTGCAAGGAATCGAGGTTGAGGCCTTCGATGTTGATCTCGCCATTTATTGCGGCAGCGACCATCCAGAATGCTGCACTGCTCCAGTCGGCCTCTATGTCTATTATTACGGGTGCGGTACTAATGCTTACTGAAGGTTGTATGTGGAAGACAGAATAGTCGTGGTGCGAGACATGCTTGCCATATTTTTCAAGTATAGAGAGAGTGAGGTCTATGTATGGTTTGCTCTTAAGATTGGTGACTGAAATTGTTGTTGGTTCGTGAGTGGTGAAGGCGTAAGCAAAGAGCAGGCCTGATAGGAACTGCGAGCTTTGAGAACCATCTATAGTTATGTTTTGAACTTTGAGAGGTCCTTTTGCTGTAAAAGGAATGTAGCCGTTAAAATCGGCCGCTGTAATGTGTAATTGTTCAAATACAGAAGTATATGCATGCATAGGTCGCTGCAATAGCGAACCGGAGCCATTAATAGTAACAGGAAGGTGGCTTATGGCAACGATGGGCGTGAACAACCGGGCAGCGAGGCCGCTTTCCCCGCAATCTATATAGTTTGCTATGGGCTGGACACCGTGGCTGATGATTTCGATCTCGTTATTCGCTAAGGTGTGGACTTTAGCACCTAGCTGCTGAATGATTTGGAGGGCTGCCAGATCGTCTGCGGAATTGCCAGGGTTGCGAACAATGGTGGAGCCGGTGTGCAGTAAGGCAGCGGCATAGGCGCGTTGAGTCATGCTCTTGGAGCCTGGTATTTTTACGGTGCCGCTGATATAGCCGGGATTAATTACTGCCTGCATAGCAATGGTTTTCGAGTGCTTCTTGTATGGCGGAAAAGGGTAGGTCTTTGATGAGGGGTTTAGCTATGTCTTCGAGAAGGATGTAATCGATGGACGTAGCGGTTCTTTTTTTATCCATTTTCAGCACCTGCATTAAATCGTCAATACGAAGCTGATAAGAGGATGGAAGGTTGTAGCGGTTTAAGAGACTCTGAAGACGTTCGGTGATGGCCGGAGCCAGACCGGAATGTGTTTCGGATATCCTACAGGCTATCGCTATACCCAGGGCAACCGCGGCCCCGTGAGGCAAGGAGTGAACTGTTTCTATTGCATGACCGACGGTGTGGCCGAAATTGAGCAGTTTGCGTTTATTGTTTTCTTTTTCGTCGGAGAGGACGATGTTGTTCTTCCAATCGACGCAGCGTTCGATGAGCAGTTGCAGGCCTTCGGAATTGTTTTGATAGTAGGCAAGGTCGTGTAGAGATAGTTCCTCAAAAAGAGCATTATCGAAAAGGCATGCATACTTGATGATCTCGGCGAAACCATTGCTCCATTCTCCCGGAGGGAGGGTAGCCAGGAAGCGAGTATCGTAGAAAATGAACGTCGGCTGCTGAATAGTGCCGAGGAGATTTTTTTGAAGACCAAGATTAAGGCCATTCTTTCCCCCGATAGCTGCATCGGCCATTCCGAGGAGGGTAGTGGGGACAAAGCCAAACGGAATACCCCGCATGTATGTTGAAGCTATGAAGCCCGTAAGGTCGGTTGTGATGCCACCGCCTACACCTATGAGTGTGGTTTGACGGTGAGCCTCGAGTTTTAATAGCTGTGCCACCACTTCTTCCAGTTGGGATAAGGACTTTTGGGTTTCTTCGGCGGTAATTGTAATGGCTCGGTGGTTGCTGATTAGATTGGTATGGAGTCCGGCGACCTTGCTATCTACAAGGAAGATGCAGTTTTCCGTATCGGTAAACCGTGATAATTCTTCAAAGCGACTTTGAAAGATATACCTGACGGTCCCTGAGGGGAATGTGAGCGAATACTGCATGATGAGGGTCAAAATTACTGAATAAGGGGCTGAGAACTGCGAGAATATAGGGATATGCAGAATCTATGGGTAAGGAAACAGGCTTTTCAGCGGCTCAGCGGGTAATTTCGTAACTTTGCGGCTCGCAAAAGCTAATATGAGCAGGAATGGGAAGGTTTTAGTGGCAATGAGCGGCGGTATAGACAGTACCGTGGCTGCCCTGATGCTTCATAACCAAGGTTATGAAGTGGTAGGCATTACCATGAAAACATGGGACTATGCTACTTCCGGAGGGGGAAAGAAGGAGACGGGTTGCTGCAACCTGGATTCCTTTAACGATGCCCGTATGGCTGCGGTGGAGCATGGATTTCCGCATTATATCCTGGATATAAGGGAAGAGTTCGGAGATTTTGTCATCAATAATTTCGTGGATGAATACCTGGCAGGAAGGACTCCTAACCCCTGCGTGCTCTGCAATACTCATATAAAATGGGCAGCTCTGCTGAAGCGTGCGGATGCACTGGGCTGTGAGTTTATAGCTACGGGACATTACGTGAAGGTTAGGGAGGAAAACAGCCGATTCTTACTGTCAAAGGCAAGAGATCTGACCAAGGATCAGAGCTATGTGCTTTGGGGCTTAGGACAGGATTGCCTGAGTCGCAGCATATATCCGCTGGGAGATTATCTAAAAACTGAAGTTCGCCAACTGGCCTATGATATGGGCTATAAGGAACTGTCTAAAAAAGCTGAGAGCTACGAAATATGCTTTGTGCCTGATAATGACTACCGTGGATTCCTGAAAAGGCAGATACCTGAGCTGGAAACGCAAGTAGAGGGGGGCAATTTTGTGCTGGGAGACGGTAAGATAGTAGGGAAGCACCGAGGATTTCCATTTTACACAATCGGGCAGAGGAAAGGACTGGAAATAGCCCTGGGTAAGCCCATGTTTGTGACCAAAATAGTTCCGGAGACAAACACAGTTGTATTAGGAGAAATAGATGAGCTGAAGCAGGCTAGTATGAATGTAAGTGACCTTAATATGATAAAGTACGATACTATCCAGCCGGGTATGGAAGCTGTGACCAAAATACGCTATAAAGACGCCGGAACAGAGAGTAAGCTATATCCTGAGGGTGATATGGTACGCGTTGATTTCGACCACGCGGTGAATAGTATAGCGCCGGGGCAGTCGGCCGTGTTCTACGAGGGCGATGATGTGATAGCAGGCGGAATCATCAGGATGGCCATGTAACGGGGGCTATTTTGAGCAATAGACTATGCAGTTTAGCGTTCTTTCCTTATATTTACGGAAACATCAGTCATTAATATTTTTATGAATAAAAGGATATTAGCCTTTTTGCTGCCGGCCATCGTCATGACTATCGGATTATTTTCTTGTGTGAAGAAAATAGACAATACTGTCAGTGGCAACAATGTGTATTTCCCGCTTGAAATAGGCAGGTATGTTACCTACCAGGTTGACTCTATCGTGTATGATGACTTCACGTGTACCACACGTGAAAGTGAGTATCAAATGCGCTATACGATTGCCGATACCTTCAGGGATGACCAGGACAGGCTTTCTTACCGTATAGAAGTTCGTCGCCGGATAGCGGATACATCTGAATGGCAACCATTTAAAGTGGTATTAGCTACTAAGAACCCAGCTAGTATCGAGATGGTAGAGCAGAACTACAGGTTTATAAAGCTTGTTTTCCCGGTGAAAAATGGTGTAACCTGGAAAGGGAACACTTACATACCGGCAGGAGATCCTGACAATATGAACTTTGTCGGCTGGGACTATCTCTATTCAAAGGTGGAAGAATCGTACTTTAACGGCCTGGCAACGTTCGATAATACTGTAACAGTGAGCCAGGCTGATGAAGGGGTGAACTATAATGATGCAGATTCTTCAAGTTTAATATACTCTGATCGCACTTACAGCCAGGAAGTATACGCCTATAATGTAGGCCTGGTATTTAGAGAAGTGACACGCTGGGAACGTCAGCCGGAAAAATGCCGTAAAGGCTATACCACGCTGATGCGCGCGATAGATCACAACTAGTGATTTTTATGTCTTGGAAAGGAATAATGTTGGCCCTATTCAGTCTTGTTTCAGTCAGTGAGGCAAGGTCGCAGCAGTACGCGTACAGGGTAAGCTTCACCGACAAGAACAATACCACTTATACACTTAGCAATCCCATCTCCTATCTTTCTCAAAGAGCGATAGACAGGAGAACTTCGCAAGGGATAGCAATAGATAGTACTGATCTGCCGGTTTCAGATATTTACATACAGAATGTGCTGGCTGCTTCGTCGGGTATTTTACATACCGAATCGCGTTGGTTTAACCATATTGTCATTTTAGTAAGCAACCAAGCTGATATTACTCCAGTGCAGGCCTTACCGTATGTGAGCAGTACAACCCAGGTTGGCAACTTTGCTACTAACCTTCATAACATTTTACCCGAAAACGGGCAGAACGATAAATTTGAAGAGGAAGCTTTGTTTCCATCGTTTGATGCGCTTGCCAAAAGCAGCGGAAACCCAGCTTACTACGGGAATACCTGGGACCAGACAGATATGGTGAATGGTGATTATCTGCATGACCAGGGATACAAGGGCCAGGGTATGCTGATAGCCGTTCTGGACGATGGGTTCACTACCGTTCCTACGCATCCTGCATTTGATAGCCTCAACCAGGAGAACAGGATACTGGAGACACACAATTTTGTTCGTGATACGAATTACATTTATGATATTACCTCTAATCACGGAGGATCTGTTCTTTCTACAATGGCAGGGAACGTGCCGGGAACTTTTGTAGGAACAGCGCCGTATGCGGAATATGCACTTTACATTACCGAGAACCTGACCTCGGAAAAGCCGATAGAAATGGAGCAGGTGTTGGCCGGCGCAGAACGCGCAGATAGTATCGGTGCCGATATCATTACGATATCTTCCGGTTACAACACATTTGATACACCGTATCCTGATCTGACTTATGGCGATCTAAATGGTAGTACCACTATAGCTGCAAGAGCTGCGAACATGGCAACAAAAAAGGGTATACTGTTTGTAGCTACTGCAGGTAATGAGGGCACTTTTGCTTTCCCTTATATTCTTACCCCAGGAGATGCTGATAGCGCTTTAACCGTAGGGGCAGTGCAACCAGATGGAAGTGCATGGTCTTCGTCGGGGCATGGGCCTAATAGCGCCGGGAGAATAAAGCCGGATGTAGTTACGCTCGGTGCTCCAGCCAACGTAAGTAGTCTTTCAGGCTACAGTACCGGCTCAGGAACATCTTATTCTACTCCGCAGATAGCGGGCTGGGCAGCGTGCCTGTGGCAGGCAAGTCCAAATGCGACACCCTATATGTTGCGAGCTGCAATAGACAGCAGTGCGCACGTGCACACTTCTCCGGAGATACAACGTGGATTTGGAATTCCTAACTTCCAGGCTGCAGCTGATATTTTGAATATTCCTTTTGTAATGAAGGATATAAGCGGATGGGTGAATGTGATACCCAATCCTTTTAGCACGGAAATCAGTCTTTGGACTAACCTTGGTGTATCAGATGATGTATCATACCGCGTGAGCGACATTAGTGGCAGAACTTTAGTCTCCAACACGCAGAGGGTTGATTCGGGTATCCGCAACACAAACATACCGATGCCTGGAAATTTGCCTGTGGGGATGTATTTTATGAACGTTCAAAGCGGCAGTAAGCAGGCGGTAATTAAGATCGTGAAAGGAAACTAATATACTATTTTGCAAACACAGTTATGAACATGCTATCAGCATGTTTTTTTATGCCGTTTATCGGCGTTTGCGATTGAATGGACAGCCCGGCTTCTGCCACGATATTCTTCACAACATTTTCATTTTCAATCTCAAACACCGAACAGGTGATGTAGAATAGCCTGCCACCAGGTTTTAAGTGAGCGGATGCATTAACCGCGATTGTTTTCTGAAGGTCAGGCAGTTTTTCTAAAATAGCATTGTCGAAATAGTATAGTTGCTCGGGAGTGCGAGCCCAGGTGCCGGAACCACTGCATGGTACATCGCAGATGATATTGTTGAATGACTGCCCCTTAAGTGTATTGTCTACCTGCTTTTTGTCGGCCACGTCCAGGATATGAGATATTGGTCGCTTCAAATGATACAGATCGAACCTGCTGTTGAGATTGCGAATAATGGTCTCCCGCTTATCGGATACTGTGAGTGTAACAGAAGGGTTAATATCTTTTAGTAACAATGATTTTCCCCCGGCGCCGGAGCAGCAATCGTACCATGTTTCACCGTTACGTGGCTCAAAGAAATTCCCGGTTTCCTGCGAAGATGCATCCTGAACAACGTAGTAATCAGGAGGTAGTATTTTGCCTATAGCGGCTCCGTTTGGTAGGGATAGGCAAATTTCGCTTAGTTGTTCATATTCGATGCTGTGTTCACGGAGTATGCCAGGTATTTTCTCTTTTCCCTTCCTGATACGAATAAAAAGACGAGGTTGAACGAGCATGGATTCCAACCATTCGCGTTTTTCAATTCCAGAGGATAAGACATAAGGTTGATCAAATAGTTGATCAATGAAAAAAGGGTATTTTTCAGAAGACACTTCGGGAAGAAAGGGCAGTATATGTTTTGAATCGGCGCTACACATCGTTAAGCAAGCCTTTACTTTTTCCTCAAAAGAAAGAGAGAGATTGAATCCGCGTGAGCTGCGATACCAGCAGTAGGCCATTTCGCTCAATATTTTCCTGTCGCGGCTGCCAAGTTTTGGATGTAACTTGAAGTAGTTTTTCAGAAAATAGGTGAGCGGTATGCTGCCATTATAGGAGCTGACAATACTATCTATATGTTGCCAGATATAGCGCATAATGAGATTAAAAAGCCACCCGGTAGGAGTGGCTTTTATTTTATACTTCTAATAAAGTTTTTACAGGATCTTGCCCGAAAAGTAATAGCTCGGGATTTTCAAGCAGTTCCTTAACGCGAACCAGGAAACTAACCGATTCACGGCCGTCAATGATGCGGTGATCGTAGCTAAGCGCCACATACATCATAGGGCGGACTTTAATCTCACCATTTATCACCATGGGGCGCTCCTGTATTTTGTGCATACCCAGGATAGCCGATTGCGGTATATTGATAATAGGAGTAGACATCAGCGATCCAAATACTCCACCGTTGGTGATAGTAAATGTTCCTCCTGTCATTTCTTCCATAGTCAGTTTGTTGTCACGGGCTTTGGTGGCCAGGTCAACAACGGTTGCTTCTATTTCAGACATGCTGAGGCTCTCTGCATTGCGGA
>DASPNB010000409.1:0-2050 GCA_035626755.1 Flavipsychrobacter sp. | reverse complement strand
TTCGTTTGGAGATTGTTGTGTCCAGTAAGTGCCCAATCCCCAGAGATTATATGTTGCGTATACGCCTATGCTGGTGCCTACCATATAAACGGTGCCGTCGCTTACGGGAATGATCTTAGCCCAACGAATGGATGGACCATTGCCACCACCGGAACTGTTAGCTTCAAGGTTTCCTGCTACTTTTTCCCAGCTGGAGCCTGCGTTGGTAGAGTAAAATAAGCTGTACACGCCGTAGTTAGAAAACACAACCAATACATTGTCTGCGTTGTTCGGGTCGACGGCTATGCAACTTACATAGCCGTTCGGGAATATGTTGGGCTGTGTGGTAGAAGTAATATCAACCATGGCAGGTGTACCGATGTTAGCATTATCTATGCGATATACTTTCCTGGCTGTGGTGCCTATATATACACGGTTAGCCGGTGTCTCAGAGACGGCTACTGCTGATATGCGCACTCCGGCGAGAGGAATGGAATCTGGAAACTGTGTCCAGTTCGTTGTAATAGAATCCCAGTTGGAAGCATAAGGGATACCGGAAAGGTCATCATTTCTCCAGAGGTATTTCCCTCCTGCCAGGTACATAATGTTATTATTGTTCGGGTCCACGGTATATGGATTGATGAAGAGATAGTTTTTGCCTCCTAAAGGATCAATACGTGCGAAACTGTCAATTCCGCCGGAAGAGTTCACTTTGGCCCTCATCATCTTGGCATTTTGAATGCTGAAGTAATAGGCTGCTTCGTTGTCAGCTATGTAGCAGTACGAGCCATCGCCCCCGCGGGGATTTACCCAGGGGTCAGTGAGTGTCGTTGTATTGGTATACCAGCTGCCATTGTCCTGTGCACCGGCTATAATGATGTTGCTTGTCGTAGCATGATCAATAGCGCAGGCATAAAACATCGAGGTGAGGTAGCCATTGTTAAGTGACGTCCAGCTAACGTTCGAGGCTGTATTGTCTTCACAACGATGCATACCACCGTCCGTAGCAGCGATCATTCTATTGGGATTGCTTGGATAGAAAACAAGATCCTGCTGATCAGGGTGCTGGTTAGAATAATGCAGCACTACGGGTAAGCTTGCACCCTGTGCGTAACCACCAATGAAACTTGTGCTGTTCGGATCTGCAAAACCGTTGGTTGACCTATAGAGATTCGTGCCACCGATAAAGACAGTGTTAGGGTCGTTGGGTTTTACTTTTATTACTATATCGTATGAGCCCTGGGATTGATATTTATCAAATGGTCCGCCCGTAGTAGGAAGGTTTAATGAGCGGTCTTCCCAGTTGCCGCCTGCACCAGTACCGTCCCCTGAGACATAAGTGTATTTCCACAGGCTGTTCCATTCTACTTCGCCCTGGAACGTAGTGTCAGGTTGGCCATAGCCGGGTGTATGGCCAAGGAAGTAAACTTGATTTTCATCGGAAGGGCTGATGCCGATCTTGATGCGGTCATAAGTGCCTGCAAAGCCTGTTGGTGTAATATCAGTGAAGGTGATCCCGTCAGCAGAACGATAGATGCCCTTCTGGCTGCTTTCACTGCTGAGGGTTGCATATACTACACCCGTAGCGCTAACTGCAACATTAGTAAAATAAGCATCGGAGGTGGATTGAAAAGTCCCTTTTACCAGCGTCCACGTAGTGCCGCCATCTATACTTCTGCGGATACCGCCATAGCAAGCAGCATACACTTCATCCTGGGATGTATTGGAGGGGTCTGTGGCAAGTGTCCAGGTAAAGTCTCCCCAGTGATCAAAGACTGTCTGACTATTGCCCACTGTAGAAGGAAGTACAGACCAGTTCTGCCCGCCGTCGGTCGACTTGTAAATACCGCTGCCGTAATAATAAGCCCCCGTCGCTGTGGCAGAGGCACCGTACAATTCCCCCGAACCATAATACCAAACATTAGTATGGCCGGAGCGGATGTCTTGCACCAGGCAGGAAACGCTTTTATTTTGATTTTGCATAGAGGTGGCCGTCCATGTTTGTCCGCCGTCGGTTGAGCGCCACATGCCGCCTGAGCAGGAGCCTGCTACGAGGTGATTTTCATCGGTT
>DASPNB010000408.1:0-3849 GCA_035626755.1 Flavipsychrobacter sp. | reverse complement strand
ACACCGGCAACCTAAGCTGCTCGAGTATCGCTCCCATCGAATAAGGCTCCCCTTTTATCAGCCTTACCGAGTTGGCAATACTTACCACATTCAGGTCTTTCACCACCTTGTTGCAATAGCTCTTATTAAAAGTCAGCGCCGATACTATCGAGTTGCAGGTAGTATACGGTATCTGCAGCATATCCAGGTAGCCCTGTATTCGGCCGTCTTCTCCCGGCGTACCGTGTATGGCTATGAAGACAACATCAAAGGTTACCTTGTCTCCGCCAATGTTCAGGGAAAAATCGTTCCGGTCCACGTCCACTCTTTCGCCGCCATCTGTTTCATGCCACCAGCCTTCGCGGGTAACAATTATCTTGTAAACATTATATGATTCACTGTTCAGGTTTTTTTCTATCGTCTGTGCCGTTTGTATAGAAATTACATATTCTCCTGAATAGCCGCCCGCCAGCAGGGCTATATTTTTCTTCATGTAGTCTTCTTGAATTATACCGCCAAAGGTAATAGAAAAACGCAGTTTCTGAGGGGAAAGTATGTCCCCCGAGCGCCCTTAGAACTTATATTTTTGTTATGGATGTTCCGGCCGGTTCCGGCTACTCTACTACCTATACTTAAAAGAATGTATTTTTATTCAAAACCTGCCCCATTTGTATTTCCTGCTATTCATGCTAACCCTCTTCCTGAGCTTTATCGTGTCAGGCCCTGTTGTGGTCTTCCTGCATGAGATGGGGCATGCCCTACCCGCCCTTGCTTTCACAAAAGGAAAGGTCACTGTCTATATCGGTTCTCTGGGAGATCCCAACGATAGTAAAAGGTTCAGGCTGGGCAGGCTGGAGATATGGTTCAAGTACAATGTGTTCCCACGTTCCGGCTTATGCGTACCGGGTGAGGGTACGGGAAAGGTCCGGAACCTTCTGATCACACTCGGCGGGCCAATTGCGTCTGCCCTCGTTGGCTATTTCGCTTTGTATTTTGTATTCTACTACGATGCTCACGGCAGCATCAAGATATTGTTGACGGTCTTTTACATAGCTGCCTTGCTAGATCTGGTCATGAATCTGGTTCCCATGAAACGGCCGGTCCAGTTGCACGACGGCACCTTTACTTTCAATGATGGCCGGCAGTTGCTCGACATCATTCGCGGACGTGACCTGCTCCGCATCTACCATAGCGCAAGCCTTTTATACAAGGAACACAAATATGAAGAAGCCATCGAATTGTATGAGGATGAATTGCAAAAACGGGGATACGACACTTGGCTTTGCAGCAACCTGTTGAACCTGTATATCCATATCAAAGCCTACGACAAAGCAGAAACTCACTACGAAACATTAAAGAAAAAAGGACACCTAAGCCCTCCCGACCTGATGGCGGCTTTCATGTTCTGCTATATGCAAAAGCGGAACGATGAGGCCCTGGAGCATTGTGAAAAACTGATCACTATCAACAAACAGAACTGCCACGCGCATATGTACCTCGCCTGCGCACTGATAGAAAAAGGAGACTATGAAAAAGCTATAGAGGCCGCCGAAACAGGATCGCAGGATGAAAAGAATATTCCCTATGCCTGCTGCTATAAAGGTATCGCTTTTCGGAAACTGGGCGACCACACCAAAGCAGAAGAATTCATAAAGCAGGCAATAGAACTGAACCCCGCTGACGGAGAGTTCTATAAAGCTTACGGAATGCTGCGCGTCACCCAGGACCAACTGCCTGAGGCAAAGAACTTCTTCATAAAAGCCAAGGAACTCCACGCCGATACACTGAATATAGATAAGTGTATCGCCTATTGCGATGATCCTTCCTCAATGGATATTTCAGAGATCGATTGATATTCAGGTCTTCGTTCTATCCTTTATCGGTATCACCAGCTTCAGTCCCGACCATATATCATCTACCGCACAAACCTTAACATCTACCAGCCCTATTTCCAGGGCATAGTTCCTTATTACATCTTCTGTAATATCTGTTTCCACTTTGGCCGACTTTTTCGGCCACGATACCCATATCATTCCGTCCTGCGTTATTTCCTTTCTCAGGGTTGGGAGTAATTTTCGCAGTTCCTTTTCCTCTTTCGTGAAGAAATGGATCAGGTCTTTCGGCTTCTTTTTGTCACCGCTCACATCTATATCCTCCGGCAGATCGCTAAAAAGCTGGAAATAATACTCCGGCTCATTAATCAACCTGATGGTGTTGCCATCCTTTACTCCCAGTTTCTTCGCCAGCGGCGTTCCTGAATAACCTGCCATATACCTTAATTAAGAAATCTGCTAATTAAGAACGCCAGCATCTGCGCATCTACCTGCTCTATCGGGTGAGGTGTCCCCGGCAACATACCCATCTTTGCATTCGGAAGCTGCTGATACACCGCAAGTGTCTCTTCCAGGCTCACCATTTTGTCTCTATCACCTAATAGTACCAGGCATTCCTTTTCTATTTCTTTATAGTGCTCAGACTTAAGTGTATTATCAGCGCCAAGGCCATGCAGCATGCTCGCAGTTCTTGCTAATACTTCCTTCCAGTCCTTCCCCTCATGTCTCTTTGCAAGTGCTGATGCAAAGGATGGCAGTTTCTCCTCTATTTTGGCGGCATTCAACATTCTGGTTTCCTTTTCAGCTGTTTCTGCATCCCAATGGAATTTTGTAGCCAGGGTAACAACCTTATCTATTTTCTCCGGGTAATACTTTGCCAGGTACATTCCCACATATCCTCCCATACTATATCCAAAGATCGACGCCTTCTCTATTCCTTGCACGTTCATAAACCTCAAAACGTCCTCGGCAAACAGAGCCATAGAAAACTCTCCTTTAGGAAACTCCTCTTTCCCATGCCCGCTAAAGTCAATGGTATAAACTTTATATCTTCCTTTAAGCGCCTCAGCCAATGGTTCCAACTGATCCGATGCGCCTATAGCGCCATGTAATAATAGTAAAGGCTGCATAACATGAAGATATACCTAAATGCGAAAAAGTCCTACAGGAGGACTTTCTCTTTGGTTAAATGATGCAAAGCGTCGTTGCATTATTTACTGAACAAAGAAATGAAATTAAATTCCGAAACAAAAATCTCTGCCTTCGATTAACCCCTTACTTGCAAACGCTTAACTACTTATTAAAGAAATAAAAGGACTAAATTTACCCTGCTTCAACTCCACTCTTCTATGAGATACACTTTTTTTGCTTTGCTATTCCTGGCCTCCGTCTCCTGCTATTCCTGCAGTTACAACCCTGCGGGCAAATCAAAAAAACAGGAACTGCCCGATATAAAACTCCCACCGGGATTTAGTATTAGCTATTTTGCCAAAGATATTGACGATGCCCGCTCCATGGCTATGGGCGACAATGGAACCATCTTCGTTGGCAACCGATCGGGCAATAAGGTTTATGCCTTGGTAGATGAAGACAAGGACGGTGTAGCGGATAAAAAACATATAGTAGCCGACGGCATGGAAACACCCAACGGTGTTGCCTTTCACAACGGCACACTCTACATCGCCGAGATCAGTAAAATATTTTGCTTAGACAATATCGAGGCTAACCTTGCCAATCCTCCCGCTCGTCGCCTGCTATACAACGAGCTCCCTACTAATCGTCACCATGGCTGGAAGTACATTGCCTTTGGTCCTGACGGGATGTTATACATTCCCATCGGCGCTCCCTGCAACATTTGCAACGATGCCGAAAAAGACCCTCGCTATGCGTCCATCTGTCGGATGCAGCCTAACGGCAAAGGCTTCGAGATATTTGCACACGGCATCCGCAATACCGTTGGTTTTGCATGGCACCCACAAACCAATGAGTTATGGTTTACAGATAATGGCGGTGACAATCTCGGTGATGATCTTCCGGC
>DASPNB010000407.1:0-4856 GCA_035626755.1 Flavipsychrobacter sp. | reverse complement strand
TATTAAGGAAGGTATTAACCGGATAATAGTAGCTACAGTTTAGCAGACTGGATACGGAGTACCTTGCGATTCTTTTTCTGCACTCTCATCTTCTCAGGAATCATTTCCAGGATTTCATCCATCAGGCTCTGTAACAGACGCTTGCGAACAAAGTAGTCGTTGGTAATCAGGCTGATTTCGCGAACCGGCTCCACTTCTTCGAAGTAGCGGATGCGCTCCATCTGGTCCTCGTGGAATTCGTGGGTAGATAGTTCGGGGAGAACAGTGAGTCCACCATTCTTGTCCACCATCTTGCGCAGTGTTTCTACGTTGCTGGATTCGTAGCGATACTTGCGTTCAGACTGAAGTTTCTGAACCTGGTCGCTGCAGAGGTTGATGATCTGGTTGCGCATGCAGTGGCCCTCGTTCAACAGCCATATGCGGTCCAGCTCAATATCGGAAGGAACGATGAGGCGTTTTTTCAAAGCCTTCTCATCTTCACCGAAGTAAGCAACAAAAGGTTCGTAGAAAAGAGGATACTCCTTAATGCCATTCTCCTCCAGCGGAGTGCTTACCAGGCCGGCCTCTATCTCGTTGTTCCTGAGCGCGCTGAGTACCTGGTTGGTTTCCATTTCCTTTACATCCAGCCGTACGTCAGGATATTTTTTAGAGTAGCGCTCCAGCAGGGCAGGAAGAACGTAAGGTGCTATAGTAGGTATTACAGCCAGCTTGAACCTGCCGCTGAGGGTTTCCTGCTGGCTCTGTATGAGTTCCTGAATTTTGTTGCACTCTGATAATATGGATTTGGCCTGGTCAACAATGGCCTGGCCCATTTCAGTAATAGCGATGGGGTGTTTGTTCCTGTCGAAAAGCCTGATTCCCAGTTCGTCCTCCAGTTTCTGTATCTGCATACTCAGCGTAGGCTGTGTAACAAAGCACTTTTCGGCTGCAGAAACGAAACTTTTATATGTGGCCACTGCCACTACATATTCCAGTTGTGTAATAGTCATAAATCGTCGATTGCAGTGCAAACCTAGTGCATATATATTTATATAAAAACTTTCGGTGGATAAAAGCGGGCGAAATTGAGCTCGGCAAGCCTCAACCAACATATAGAAACTGCTATTAGGGCTTTTTTACGATTACCTTACCTTTGCTGCCTTAACGGATATTATGAGCCTGCTGAAGAAACTCAGGATAGATACGGAAAAGCCACTGTGGCTCATCAATGCCCCGGAGGAGTACCGCCATTTGTTTGAAGGAGCAGAACTGAAGACCAAACTGGCGGGTAAAATGCAGATCGGCCAGGTAGTGTTCTTTGCTGAGGATAGTGTTAAACTCAATGGCTTTGTAGACAACATAGAGGCCCGTGTTGATCTCGATAGCTTGATATGGGTGGCTTACCCCAAAAAGCGCTCGAAGCTAGAGAGTGACCTGAGCATGTTTAGTGTATGGGACTATCTCTATACAAAGTTCAATGGAGTAGCTTCAGCTGCAATAGATGACACCTGGACCGGGATGAGGTTCAAAAAAAAGGATCCTAATAAGCCTTCGGGGTGGATACCAATGGAAGAGCGCAAGACAGAGGGTGTGGACTATATAAACAGAACCGTGACCCTGCCGCCTGATGCCGTGAAGGCTATGAAGCCCTACAAAGGACTGGAGGTGTTTTTCTACGGCATGTCGTTCTCGCACACGCGGGAATATATAGAGTCGATAGCAGATGCAAAAAAGCCTGAAACAAGGAAGAGAAGAATAGAAGGAATGATAACAAAGGTGCTGGCGCTGAAAGAAGCTAAAGAGGCAAAAGCAGCAGCAAAGACAAAGAAATAAAGCAATGGGATATAAAGACATACCGGCAGGAAGTATACTGAAGTTTATAAAAGATAATTTTGAAGGGAAGCTGGTGGAGGAGTCGCGCTCGCCGGCGGGTAACTGGCTACAATTCACGCTGGAAACGATAGAGAAGGGTAGTGCGACCATATCGCTGGAAGTGAAGCATGAGATGACCAACCCTTACGGCAACATACACGGAGGTATGATGGCCCTGGTAATGGACGAGGTAATAGGCTGGGCTGTAGTAAGCCTGGATATGAATGCAAACTATACATCGCTGAACCTGAACGTGGACTTCCTGTATGCAATAAAGCAGGGAGACAGGCTAAGGGCGACCGCGAACGTGGTGCGCGCAGGTAAGAAGATAATACACGTGGAATGCAGGATAGAGAGTATGGAAGGTACGCTACTGGGCAAGGCCAGCAGTAACCTGATAGTGACAAGTATGAAGCCCGCGGAAGGAGATTTCCCGGTAGCGAGTTAACCCCTCCCAGCCTCCCCTAAAGGGGAGGTGTATGACGATTCGTTTTTTGAATTTTGAGTTTTTACTTTTGATTATTAATGCTGAACGGAAAGAAAATAGTAATTGTATTGCCGGCCTATAAGGCGGCTAAGACAATAGAGCGTACCTACAGGGAAATACCCTTTGATATAGTGGATGACGTGGTGCTGGTGGATGACAACAGTCCTGACGACACGGTGGAAGTAGGTAAGAGCCTGGGTATAAAGCATATAATAAAGCATGAGAAAAATACGGGCTACGGCGGCAACCAGAAGAGCTGTTATAAGAAGGCCCTGGAGATAGGCGCTGACATAGTGATCATGCTGCACCCTGACTACCAGTATACCCCGAAGCTGATACATGCGATGTCATCCATAATAGCCTATGATGTGTTCCCGGTGGTGCTGGCCTCGAGAATACTAGGTAAAGGCGCCCTGAAGGGTGGCATGCCCATGTACAAGTATATAGCCAACCGTTTCCTGACCCTGTTTGAAAATATTATGATCAGCCAGAAGCTGAGCGAGTACCATACGGGCTACCGTGCCTTTAGTGCAGAAGTGCTTCGCGCGCTGGACTTTAGCCATAACAGTGATGATTTCGTGTTTGATAACGAGATGATATCGCAGATAGTGATGAAGGGCTTTGACATAGCTGAGGTGACCTGCCCTACTAAGTACTTTGAAGAGGCATCGAGTATCAATTTTTCCCGCAGTATGAAATATGGGCGCGGGGTGCTGCGTGTTTCCTTTGTGCACTGGCTGCATAAGCTAGGTATTGTGAAGAGCAAGCTCTATAATTAATTCTCAATGACTCAATTACGTAATGACTCAATGGGTGATGAATTGATAGATTCACAAGTGATCCTAGTTTTATTTCCGGTTTTGCTTTTTTGAAAAGAATAAAAGCCGCGCCGACACTGCATTCCTCAATTTTTTATTACCGATTCTGTACCGTTATCTTTCCGGTTTGTTACCGCTTTATTACCGGTTTCTTTCCGATTGCTTACCGATTTACTACCGCTTGTTACCGGCTGCCGGGAGGGCTGAAAGCCTTGCTGAGTAAGAGGTACAGGTTCGTAGTGTCCATAGATATAAAGGTACGAAGAAGTCAGTGTGCGCGGAGCCGGGTGGGGCTGCTTTGTGGGAAACTTTTTGTTCAAGCGAGGACGCTTGAACGAGGGGGAATTGCTTTGATTGGGCTGAGCCGCGCACTTCGGGAGACCTTTCATTTCGTTAGCACTACTTCGCAGCGCTCACTCATTCGAGGTGACGCGCTTTAATTGGATTAGGTTTTAAGATAAAATGTTTATTTTTAATATAAATCTCGGCGATGAAAGCCTATATCTCCAAATTCGTTTTCGCTATTACTGTAGTTCTGGGTGTGACCGGCAGCGCAGTGAACGCGCAGCCTGTTAATGATGACTGTAGCGGGGCGACTACACTTGTACACGGAGCCTGGCCGGTGTATTACAGAGATAGTGCTGCTAATGCAACTGCATCTATGGGGGATGGCAAAAAAGATGTTTGGTACACGTTCACAGCCACAAGTGATATTCTTTTTATAAGGATGACCAATAGCCCTATGAAATATGAGGTGTATTCAGGCAGCTGCGGTAATCTCGCATTACTTAACTCAGAAGAGCCAATAGGTGGCTTTTGCGCTGATCTGCCCGATAGTACCTTATTAGTTCCAGGACAGACGTATTACCTACGTATTTACTTCACCTCTACTATTAATTATCAGCCATTCCATTTGTGTCTTCTTACCCGCCATGTGTACGACGAATGCGGTACTGCGCCAGCGCTTGACATGAACTATAACAACATTATAGACAGTCTTGTATTTGGCTCAATGATGTATGGCAGGGTGACCACCCAGACACCTATGGCTTATCCGTTTGTTACAACGGGCGGCGAAGAAGATATCTGGTTCAAGTTCACAGCTACTGATACTGCTCATACTGTATTTCTCGGGTCTACAGCTTATATCAGTTGCTGGACTACCAGCTATGGATACCTCTATGCAAAATACAATGGTTGTACGCCTGCAGACACAGTTTCTCCCTTAGTTCAAGTCCCGATAATGTTTGATAGTCCGGGGTATATTAACTTTAACTCACTCACAATCGGAAGTGATTATTATGTAAGGCTCTGGACTAATAAAATGACGGGCGTATCTGCTGATTTTTTCGTGGGTGTAGGGCCACTGGGGGCAACAGGACAGATGCCTCCGCCAATGAATGTTCATAATGCCATGTTGTCTAAAAAAGAAATAACCATTTACCCTAACCCTGCTATATCGCAGATAAGAATAAACGGTGTAGAGCATGACGATGCGGAAGTGGTAATATTTGATGTGACCGGAAGAATGAAAGTGAAGCTACCTTACAAGGATGATGTGACGATAGATGTTTCGCAATATAGCCCGGGGATATACTTTGTGAATATTAGCGGCGGGGGAACCGGACAAGCTTATTTTGTAAAAGAATAAAGTTTAGGTGAATATTCGCTTGCAGCGGGCACCTCCTGAACCCTTTACC
>DASPNB010000406.1:0-2411 GCA_035626755.1 Flavipsychrobacter sp. | reverse complement strand
CATGTGCGTCCCTTCCCTGCCAGTTAACTAGTATATCTCGTCCCTTTAGAACACTGAAGCTGAACGGTGCCTCCAATCCATTTATTTTCTTCTCTATATACCCTTGGAATTTTTCCCGCTGATCTTCTGTAACAATGACGACCTCAAATATCCCGTCACCGGGATCGGCAAGAGGGTTAAGTTCCAGGTTGGGCCCCAGGCATAGCATGTTCATAACTTCTACGAGGAGGAATTTACCATGGTGTTCCTGACCATCAATTACAAGGCTGCACTCCTGTGCTTCGTATTCTTTGACCACGTTCAGTAATACGCGCAATGCTATCCGGAGATTTTCTTCAGGAGTTTCTGCTTCTTCCACATCTTTCATTTTTTTCATCAGGGCCGGAAAGATTCCAAAGCCTAACGCTTCAATAAAGAAGGTATCCCCGGTGGCCGCATCCACGTTTCCTATATCAATGCTTTTGGTGCATTCTTTTGCCCACAAGTCAACAAATTCTCCGGTTTCTAAATCAAGGCCCAGCGACTTTCCAATGTTATTAGCGGTACCCATGGGAATAAGAGCGATCGGCTGCATTTTGTGTTGCAATGATTGTGTGAGAATTGCGCCACATATTTTTCTTATTGTTCCATCTCCTCCTGCTATAGCCACTATATCAATATCATCTTCCAGTTTTTTCCAGTCTTGGTTCTTTGTCTCGGTGTACCGGCATTTATAGCCTTTTGACTCTAAAAGTTTTACCAACTTGTCTTTAGTGTGTTCTGCATCGCCGGCATCGGGATTATGAAACAGTTTAACGATCTTCATATAAATAGTTGCTTGTGATATAAGCTCTTATTAGCCGATAAAAAGCATACCAGCGTTAGTGGCATGAAGTATTTGTTAAGTAGGGTATGAGAATTCTTATTACGAACGATGATGGCATATACAGTCCCGGTATAGCTGCCCTGGCGCGGGTGGCGCAGAAATTCGGAGAGGTAAGAATCGTTGCTCCCGATGTAGAACAATCTTCCATGGGACATGCGGTCACCCATTCCAGGCCATTATCGTACAGGAGATCACCTATAGTTTTTGAAGGGATAGAGGCATACAGGGTGAACGGGACACCAGCCGATTGCGTAGCGCTTGGCACGCATCTGTGGAGTAAGACAGACGTAGTGCTTTCAGGGATAAACATGGGTCCAAACCTGGGCAATAGCATGTGGCATTCGGGCACGCTTGCGGCTGCGAAGCAGGCGGTATTGTTAGGAATCAGGGGAATAGCGCTTAGTACACCAGTGGGTAAGACCGAACCGGATTTTACCGGCATAGCGGACTATGTGGAAAGAGCCCTGGCTCTGCTGCTGGCGGACACCAGCCTGGCATTATATAATGTGAATTTTCCCGTGAGCCCAGCGGGCATGCGATGGACAAGGCAATCGGTGCGATTATATGATGGCAGAATAGTACCGGGTATGGACCCGATGAACAGAAAGCACTACTGGTTTACTGTGGCACCGCTTGAACCGGCAGAGGAAGGCACTGACCGGTGGGCTGTGGAGAATAACCTTGTATCTATCACTCCGCTGAGGCTTGACCTGACCGCTGACCAGGAACTGGAGCGGCTGAGAAGTGAAAAACCACTGGAGTAATATTTCCCGGGGAATATATGGGTAAGGCTAACAGGGAGGCATAAACCTACTTAGCCACCTCTATCAGTACCTTTTTATTCTTGATGCGCTCGTGTTTGATCTTGTGCAGGGTGTTGGTCGCTTTGGAGCGGCGCACTGCTACGAAGGAACAAAAGTCTTTTACATCTATCAGCCCGATATCTTCTTTTTTCAATTCTCCCTTCTGGGCGAGGAAGCCGACGATGTCTACTTTGTTTACTTTGTCTTTCTTTCCTGCATCTATGTAAAGTGTGATCCAGTCAGGTTTCTTTGGCAGCTCGGATGTTTCGGGGAGAAATATCTCTTCTATTTTATCCCGGTCTATGTATGGGGGCACACTTTCTTCGGGAGAAAGAATGAGTATGGCAGTTCCGCTGGCATCCATGCGCGCAGTACGACCATTGCGGTGGGTGAAGATGTCTTCAGTATGTGGCAGATGGTAATGAATAATGAAACGGATATAGGGTATATCAAGGCCACGTGAAGCGAGATCGGTAGTAACAAGTACGTTTACAGTGCCATTACGGAACTTGCTGAGCGCGCTTTCGCGTTCGCGCTGTTCCATGGCCCCATGGTAGAACTCATTGATGATGCCTTTGTCGTGAAGTATATTGCTCGTGCGCTCTACAGCATCGCGGTGGTTGCAGAAGACGATAGTAAGTTTGTCACCTTTGGCACAGATAAGACGGAAGAGTGTATCTGCCTTGTCTTTGTCAGGACTTACCAGGTATTGAAGTGTAAGCGCGTCTGAAACCGGTTCGTCT
>DASPNB010000405.1:0-2063 GCA_035626755.1 Flavipsychrobacter sp. | reverse complement strand
TTCCCCAAAATAACCCCACAACACACAACAATCCTGCAAAAACTGTGTTGTTATTCAGGTTATAAGATATAAGTTGATATTTTATTATCCTGCACGCTTAATTAGCTGATTTACAATCCGGTAAGTGAGCTGATTACGCCTTAATATTTCTTCATCCGTTGAAAATACAGCTTTCCACTATCTCACGTATAACTGATTAATCTTCAAAGTTTTCCTTGGTCGTTACGTGTTGGCTGGTCTCTAATGAGCGTCATTTCTTGTTGGCACTATCTTTTTAAAAGTATAAAAAAAGCTCAGCAATATGACTACTACAGATTTTAACAACGCGATCGCCACACAAAGTGATTTTCTGAAACCATACGCGCATTCTCTTACTCATGATCTCGAGGAAGCACAGGATCTGTTCCAGGAAACAATGGTGCGGGCGTTAATGAACAGGAACAAGTATAAGATCGGTACAAATCTGAAAGCATGGTTATATACTATCATGCGCAATATATTCATCAATAATTATCGTAAAAACAAGCGCTTTACCAAGGTAAGCAGTTCTGTGCCGGAAGATATTGTAATGTATAATGTTGATAAGAAAGCGCGAAACGAAGGGTGGAACAACGTAAGGATGCGGGAGATAAAAAAAGAAGTAGAAGCATTACCCCATACTTTCCGCCAGTGCTTCGAGCTCTATTATATGGGTTATAAATACCAGGACATAGCCGAAATACTGGATGAGCCGCTGGGTACCATTAAAAGCAGGATACACTTTGCGCGGAAGATACTTGTTTCAAAGCTGGACAGGTAGAGCAAACCGTCCGGTAAGACAGGGAATGGGATTAGCCAACAGGTTAATCCCATTTAATTTTTTACTGCTAGTACTCATAGCAACCGATATCAGGCTGGCCATCGCGGGCCTTGCCATCGAGGTCGGTATTTATGCCGCTATTTATTCCTGCATTAATAAGCGGCGACCCTTCAGCAGGACGATAGTTCCAGTTATTATGATCTTTGAACCTGGGGTCTTCGTTCACTTTACAGTTTGTAGCCTTTACATCTTTGGGCATCCCGTCCTTATTCTTCACCAGGCAGTTTTCCAGCGTTACATCAAAGGGTGCCCCCTCCAGCCCTTGTGCTATGAATTCTGTTTCCAGGGAACCCCACACTACACAATTGGTCATCAGTACCTGGAGTGGTCCCCCCACGTAAGTATTATTCCCAATATCGCGATAATTCAGCAAAGCCATGACGGGGACATCAACGTGGCTTACCTTGTCTGTTCCATAAGTGACGAAAGTGCTGTTATTAAGCCTGTAAGCTCCTCCCTCGTAGGCTACCATACCGTGAGCGCCCGTAGTGTTTACAAGGCAATTCTCCATTACGAGTGAACTGCCAAAGGCAAGGACTCCATGCCCTATTGAGTTTTCGATAATTGTATTACGCAGGGTCAACTGGGCTTCATTGACTGCTATTGTATCATAGTTCAACTGTATAGCAGCAGGTGTAAATACCGCTTCACCCAACCTGGTGCTGTTGCCTACATTTTTGATGATCGCATAGTTTATCTCACTGCCGCTGCTGGTCGGGAAGAAATACATTCCGCCCCACTCGCCCGGGTATCCTTCATTGCCAAAATATTTCCTGTCCAGCCTGTCGCCCTGGAAAACAACGCTGTCCTGCTTTGTTCCGTTCACCAACAACTTACCCCAGACCAGGAGCCTTGAGTCCCCGTGCACATATATCCGACAACCCGCAGGTATGGTTACCGTTACATTCTCATCTATTCCCGCATTATGAATGATGACGTATGGTTTATCGGTATGCCAGGTCTGGTTGGAAGTGATCAAGCTATCTACCAGGTAATAGGCATTTTGCCCGAAGGCGAGGAATGGCAGAGTATATTGTTTTCCGTTAAGTGTGGCTATAAGAACGTCATTTAATACAAAAGGATTGTTCTCGTCAGTCGGGTCAATATTCACGGTGGCAAAAACGTAGATACTGTCTTTAGGTGCTATCTCGATATCTTTTACAAAGTTTCCCTTCTGCCCGTTGACGTTGATGCTGAATTGTGA
>DASPNB010000404.1:0-6241 GCA_035626755.1 Flavipsychrobacter sp. | reverse complement strand
CGAGAAGCAGATGGTATTGCGCTAATAGCAGGCTTTTGCTTAATTTGCCGCATGGCAACCGTTGCGCAATTCTTTTTTGAGGCTGACTTGGTAAAGGGTGAGACCGTGCAGCTGAATGAGCAAGCCGCCAGGCATATAGTACAGGTTTTAAGAAAACAAACCGGGGATATTATAAGGCTAAGCAATGGCAAAGGCTACATAGCCGACGCTACAATAGCCGAAACAAGCAAGAAAAGGTGCACTGTTAGTATCGATGGTGTGCTTTTTTTTGCGGAGCGTAGGCCGGCTTTGCATTTGGCGGTGGCCTTCACTAAAAACACCAGCCGGAACGAATGGCTGCTGGAGAAAGCTACGGAGCTGGGAGTGAAAAGCATTATCCCGCTCTCAACCACTCGCACGGAAAAGGAAAGCATTCGTTACCAGCGCGCACGAGGCATACTGGTATCGGCCATGCTCCAGTCGCAGGCTACCTACCTGCCTGAGCTCAGCAGCAAGCCTGTAGCTCTTAAAGAACTGCTAAATATGCATGCTTCAGTGCCCCAAAAGCTGCTGGCGCATTGTATAGATGGCAAAGAAAAAGAAACTTTGCATAAGGCTATGAAGCCTGGCGTAGACACTATAGTGCTCATAGGGCCGGAGGGTGACTTCACTGCTGAAGAAGTGGAGCTTTGTGAAGGGAATGGTTTTGTTGCTATCTCTATGGGAACGCAAAGATTGCGCACCGAAACCGCTGCTATGGCAGTCTGCGCTTACTTTAATATGTTGAATAATGATTAGTAGAACATTTGGAATATTTACATTGTTCTTTGTCCTGGCTTTTACGGCTCAGGCACAGAATATGAAACTTGCCCTGTTGGTTTATAGTGGTGGCGGCGATTGGTATGCAAATCCTACAGCGCTTAAAAATCTGGCTCAGTATTGCAACCAGCAGCTGCGCACTAATTTCGATACGCGCGAGGCACAGGTAGACGCTGCAAGTCCTGAGATTTTCAATTACCCTTTTGTTCACATGACGGGTCATGGCCGCTGGGCGCCCACTGATGAAGAAGCACAAAACCTCCGCAGGTATATGGAGTCAGGTGGTTTTTTGCACATAGACGACAACTACGGCCTCGATGAATTTGTTCGCCCTGCACTGAAGAGAATTTTTCCTGAACTGACTTTGGTTGAGTTGCCATTTTCTCATCCCATTTACCACCAGAAGTTTAATTTTTCCAATGGCCTGCCCAAGATTCACGAGCACGATGAAAAACCACCTAAAGGTTATGGCCTGATCCATAAAGGACGACTGGTATGTTTCTATTCTTTTGAAACCGACCTCGGTGACGGTTGGGAAGATCCCGAAGTGCATAAAGAAGACCCGGACAAGCACCTTAAAGCTTTGCAGATGGGTGCCAACCTGGTGCAGTATGTCTTTAATGGCAACCCGATGGTAAACTAAGTTCCCTCTATAAGCGATAGTGCTTTCTTAGCAATATTACCCCAATAGTAAGTTTCATAAAACTCCTCAGGTATATCTGTCGCTGTTGACATGACTTTCCCTATGTCCGCGCAGAAATTGTCCCAATCATTATCCTCGGATATCATCAGGTTATTTCCGCAAATAGAAGGTAGTATGCCGGCTGCTCCGCTCCTGCTGCTGATGACCATTTTGTTGTAGCCCAGGGCTTCTACAGCCTTAGTCTTTACACCGCCGCCCTTCATCACGGGGTTTACCATTATATCGCAGGCATTCAGGAAGTCGCTGAGATCGGGTATGAAGCCCACATATTGCATGTCAGGGCTGTTTTTAATTTGCTCTTGGAGGCTATAGTTCAGGCCCTTGCCACCTATTAATATCTGATAGTTGCTCGAATTTTTTCTTAGTCGCGGAGCTATTTCATTAATGATGTAAGCGACAGCTTCTTCATTCGGTTTATATTCCAATGCCCCGAGAAAATAGATCCATTTTTTCTTGGCATCTATTTTCCAGAGTTCCGAAAGTTGCTTCCTCGCTTCCTCTTTTCCCGATGGTCTTCCTTCCAATACAGTACCGAAAGGCAGGAAGTGACACTTCGCAGCATTGATATAAAAATTTTGCTGAGCCCAGCTGGAATCTTCCTCTGTCAGGAAAAATATGCCGTCAGCTTTTTGCATAGCCCATTGCTCATACCTTGCCAAAGCTCTCCACCAGGGTTTGCCCAGGCTTCTGAATCGCTCCGACTCTATATTGTGGCTGCGCAGGTACCAAGGCAACCCAAGGTTATTAGCCAGTGCATTGGCTGAAATGGCCATGTAAGGGTGCTCGCATATAATACTTTGTACATCATACTTGCGGCCAAGGCCCTTCAGGGTTCGTTGATAAGCAAAAGGTAGATAACGCGCCGGGTTGGTGGCAAAATAGCGGTGCATGTCAAAGGCATACGCATCGCTGTTGTCATTGTCTTTTGTACTAACAATATGGTCAGGGCAAAGTTTGCCTATGTGGTGATGCAGCTGCAAAATGGCTGCATGTCCGCCACCTGTAGCCGGTAAAATGCGGTAAGGAGCAAGAGTGAGTATACTGCAATTATCGGTCGGCTGCATAGCGGTCATAAAAATAAACGTTTTTAATCATCTCAGATGTTATCCGATTTGAAAAAAGCGCCTAAATCAGATAGTTTTGCGTCCGTATACAGATATGAAGATATTAATGGTATGCCTGGGCAATATTTGTCGCTCGCCGATAGCGGAAGGGGTGCTGAGACACAAGATAGCGCAGCACGGCCTGGACTGGGAAGTAGCGTCTGCGGGCACCTATTCCTATCATATAGGTGCGCCGCCGCATAAGCATTCACAAAAAGTATGCAAGCTCAATGGCGTCGATATATCTTCACAGCGCGCTCGCAAGTTCACTGCCGCCGATTTTGAACGTTACGACAAGATATATGCAATGGCGGGCGATGTCTACGAGGAGATTTTACAGATTGCAGGTAGCAAAGCGATAAAGTCAAAGCTTGACTTCTTTCTGAACGAACTCGAGTCCGGTTGTGATGGCTCAGTTCCGGACCCTTGGTATGGCGAAGAAGAAGGGTATGCACCGGTTTATGAGTTAATAGAAAAGGCCTGTGAGGCAATTATAAAAAAGTACAAATAGTTTATGTCTAAACCATCTATACCACAGGGTACGCGCGATTTCTCTCCTGCTGAAGTGAGGAAACGTCAATATATTTTCAATATACTGAAGAATATCTTTGAGCAATATGGTTTTCAACCTTTGGAAACTCCTGCCATGGAAAACCTCGTAACGCTCACAGGTAAGTACGGGGAAGAGGGGGACAGGCTGATATTTAAGATACTGAATAACGGCTTACATGAGAAAAAGGAACAGGATAAAGAAAAACTGAATGCAGAGTGGACGAGGATACTGGAAAAACCACTGTCATCTCCTGTTGTTACAGAGCGCGCTCTGCGTTACGATCTTACTATACCTTTTGCCCGTTATGTGGTGATGCACCAAAACGATCTGGTTTTTCCTTTCCGCCGTTACCAGATGCAGCCGGTATGGCGCGCCGATCGTCCGCAGAAAGGCCGCTATCGCGAGTTCTGGCAGTGTGACGCCGATGTTGTTGGTAGCACATCATTGATCAACGAGGCCGAACTGCTTTGCATTTACCAGGCAGCCTTTCACCAAATGAACTTGCCGCAGGTAACTATTAAAATCAACTCCCGGAAACTGCTGGCAGGTCTTGCAGAGATAAGTGGCAATACTGATCTGATGATCGATATCACTATCGCTCTCGACAAGTTGGATAAGATAGGCTGGGATGGAGTAGCCAAAGAACTGGTGCAGCGCGGCGTTAATGCAGAAGGCATATCTAACATTCAGCGTATCATCAGTGTTTCCGGCAGCAATGAAGAAAAACTTGCAGCTCTCGCAGCGATCATGAAAGATAGCAGCATTGGTCTGCAAGGGATCGACGAACTGAGGCAGACACTGAAATATCATTCTACTCTGATTAATAAAGAGTGGAATTCTAATGTCATAGTCGACATCAGCCTTGCTCGTGGTCTCAATTACTACACGGGAGTAATAGTTGAAGTGACAACCGATGCGGTAAAGATGGGTAGCATTGGTGGCGGTGGCCGTTATGACGATTTGACAGGGCTCTTCGGCTTAAAGGGCCTTTCGGGTGTGGGTGTGTCCTTTGGCATAGACAGGATATATGACGTCCTTGATGAGCTGGACTTGTTCCCGGCTGAACTTTCTGTCGCAACTCAATTAATGATTCTGAATTTCGGTGGCGATAATGAAACTTACGCTTTGCAGGTACTGCAGCAGTTTAGGGACGCAGGCATCACAGCAGAGATTTACCCCGATGCAGCAAAATTCGACAAGCAAATGAAATACGCCAATAAGCGCAATGTTTCCTTTGTTTTGATGGCGGGCGATGAAGAGCGCGAAAAGAATAGGTACAGCCTCAAAAATTTTAAAAGTGGCGAACAGCAAATGTTGTCATTGGCAGATTGTATCAATTATATCAAGAAGGATGCGTAGGCGCGACCGTTGTCAGTGAATACGATGACAGTAATTGAGTGTAAACAAAAAAATGGCCCCGAATTTCGGGGCCATTTCTATAAATGATCTCTGATTAGTTATCTGAGAAAGGCTGGAAGCACTTGGTCTTAATATACTTAGGCAGGTTACCGAACGACTTCAGGTAAATGCCAACTGATACACTACCAAACCAATACCAGTCATTTGCACGGCTATCGCCCCTTTGATATTGGTAGTTTGGATTATAGTTAGGGTCAGCGCCCGCTACCGTGTTCCCCCTGTAGGCCATTTGCACAGCTTGTTTGCTCCTGTAGGCCATCAGTGTATCCAGGTTCACGTACGATTTACTCACGTCGTCTATGTAGTCAGTATTAGTATAGCGGAAACCAAGCTCCGTGGTAAGCGTAAGTGTACGGCCCAGGAAGAATTTCATACCTCCACCTATCGGGAAAGCCGCATTGATCACACTATATTCCTTCCTGTCGGGATAAACCGGGATGCCTTGTCCTTCAGTACTAAGTGGCCTCAGGTAAACTTTTTCACCCCTAAGCCCATCGGTATACGGATTGGAATAGAATACTGAAACACCTGCAAACACATAAGGGGTCACACGGCTTTTGCGATCCAGGTCTATCGGCCAGATGTTCACTTCCAGTCCGGCATGCATTTCAAAAATTCGGGTTGAAAACCTCAGGTTTCGCTGCCTTTTCACGGGTACTTCCGATAGGCTGTCAGCAGCGGTCAGGTTGGTATAGTTTGCTCCCAGGCGTATTCCTACACGTGGGCTCATAAAATACTTATAAAAGAGCCCTCCCATTGGCTTATAGCCGTAGTTGGGGAACATTTTATCTTGTAGGTCGCCATAATAGTTAGCTACCCCCACCGTCAGACCCGCCTCATGGTGCGCCTGCCCTTGTACCAATAGTGGAAGCAGCAATGCAATAGAAAATATAAAACGTTTCAATGGCTTATATTTATGATAAAGATGAATACCGAAAGATAAAACCTTTTTCTTAAAAACAAAAGCCGCATCGTTAGATGCGGCTTTTTTATCATGCATATTTCAGTCTATCGCATTATATACATCTTGCCATAGCCTTTCTGCGTAAACTTATCAGCACCACTGTCGCGATGCTCCACATCCACGCCGTTTATCGAGGTTACTACTCGGTAGAGGTATACGCCGTTACCCAGCATCTGGCCGTATTGGTCTTTACCATCCCATTTATACTCGGTGATGTTACGGCCTACGTGCAGCGGTCCAAGTTCAGCTTTGGTTATTTCCCTTACTACTTTACCCGTAACACTCAGTACCTGTATTTTAAACTGGGAAGGTATTTGCGAACCGGTTAGAGTAAACAGGAACGATGTAGCTGTTGAGAATGGATTGGGGTAGTTCAGGATATTGGTGATCGTCGATTTGTTGATCACCTCGAACTGCACTTTATAGTCCGTTGCACCGCTCTTGTTGCCCGACTTGTCTTCTCCATTTACGGCCAGTTCATATATACCGTCTTTCAGGAAGGTAGGTCTGTATTCTATCACAGCCTCATTCTTCTCTGTGTTCGAGGCCGGGATGAACTTTGTGACGGTTCCGTCAAATACCAATTCCTCAGCAGGCGTACCTTGTTTGGGTTGGTCTTTTGGTCCTACATAGCGGATAAATACGTCTATGTCGCTGGTGTCATCCAGTAGCAGGAATTTGTTCTCGTCCTTCAGCGATAT
>DASPNB010000403.1:0-2068 GCA_035626755.1 Flavipsychrobacter sp. | reverse complement strand
CGGATTATTACAGCACGATCAGAGACAGGAAGATTATTTCGGAAAGCAGCTCGAAAGAAATAGAACAACAGTTCAGGGAAGACCTGCCTCAAAACGGAGCAGACCCGATGGCCATTTTGGCGGAGTGGAAGGAGAGACTGTTGCCCCATGCTACGCATTTAGGCTCACCCAGGTATTTTGGGTTTGTGAATGGATCAGGCACGATGATGTCGGTGATTGCATCGGCGCTTTCCGCATCGGTGAACATGAATTCGGGCGGATGGAAGGCAGGACCTATGGCCACGGAAATAGAACGCAGAACAATCGGCTGGATAGCTGAGCTGATCGACTACCCAACTGACTGTGGCGGGTTGTTTGTCGGCGGCGGGACCATTGCCAATTTTGCTGCTCTAATGGTAGCCTTACGCAACACAGCAGGCTATGATACGACAGCTGAGGGATTACAATCAGCGAACAGAAAGGGACAGTACAGGCTTTATATGTCGGACCATGAAGGGCATATCTCTATTGTAAAGTCGGCTGACATGCTGAACCTGGGACGAAATGCAATCAGAAGAGTGCCGAGCCATGAAGACCTGACCATGGATACAACTGCATTGGAAGCTATGCTGGAAGAAGATGTTACCGCAGGGCATATTCCTTTTTGCGTAGTAGCGCAAGTAGGCTCTATCAATGTGGGTGTGGTAGACCCCTTAGAAGACATTGCCCGGATCTGCGCAGAAAGAGGTATCTGGTTTCATGCCGATGGTGCCTGTGGAGCTTTTGGCGCCATGCTTCCCGAAAAGAAACATCTCTTTAAAGGCATGGAGACGGCCGACTCGGTAACACTGGACCCGCACAAGTGGCTTTACATTGCCTATGAGTATGGCTGCCTGCTGGTGAGAGACAAAGAAAAGTTGAGAAGAACCTTCTCTACTTCCGCTCCTTACTTACAAGGCACTTTACCGACTGATTACACGGGCATGGATTATTTTGACTATGGCCCGCAAATGTCGAGAGGCTTTAATGCACTAAAAGTGTGGATGTCCATTAAGCACTATGGTAAGGAAGGATACCAAACCTTGTTAAGACAGAATGTATTATGCGCAGAGCACCTGCATCACCTGGTTCATACATCAACAGATTTTGTAGTGATGCAGGTACCCCAGTTATTTATTTATTCGTTCCGGTTCTTTCCCGCTGAGTTAAAGCAATTCGTCAACCAAGCAGACCTGCATGCCTACCTGGATCAACTGAATCAAAAGATGACGGATGAGATCATGGCGACGGGGTTTGCTTTCGTCATGACATCGAAAGTAAAAGGCCATGTGGTGATTCGCTTTTCTATTTGCTCTCATCGTACAAGGTTGCAGGACATTGAAGCAGTGTTTGAAAGGCTGCATCAAATCGGAAGAAGATTGTACCAGGAGAAGCCGTTTGTTGAGCTGGCTTAGCGAATGATTGGCCCAAGCCGATTACCCTTGCATTCAAATGTTGCATGCATCGTTTTACAATCGTATCCGATTACTAATAATTCTCTCTAACTTCAAGTAGTCAATCAACAGTCCTATCTCCTAATTCTTCCCTATGGATTTGCAACAGATGCCTAACTGAACAATCTCCTTTTATTACCCTATGTCTCTTTTCATTTATCAAGCTATGTTTTATGAAACAGACAGAGACACTGATTGTAGGCGCCAGTATTTCAGGATTATCCTTAGCCACCTGTCTACACGAAGTGGGTATACGGTACACTATCATTGAAAAGAATTCTCATATTGCTGCACCCTGGCGCAACCACTACGACCGCCTGCACCTGCATACCAACAAACGCGTATCGAACCTTCCGTTTAAAAAGTTTGACAAACACATACCACGTTACCCTACCCGACAACAGATGGTGGACTACCTGGAAGCCTACCAGAAAGCATTCAATATTCACCCGGTATTTAACACCGAGGCGCGGTCCATTCGAAAGGAAGGCGACAAATGGATAACAGAGACCAACCAGGAGACTTTCCAGTCCAATTACATCATTATGGCCACAGGCGCTTTTGGTCAACCTAAACCCGTCTATTTTGAAGGCATG
>DASPNB010000402.1:0-5921 GCA_035626755.1 Flavipsychrobacter sp. | reverse complement strand
AGAGCACCATCATAATAGTGACCAGGAATATCAGGTTACAGAGTTTTCGGGTTGTCATATACTTAAATTTTACGAACCAGGATTTTACTTTCTTCGCCCCCGGAATACCGGATTATCAGACCAGCCACTCGTATTAATAGTAAGAGAGTCAGACTTTGGATTAAAAACCAACTTATAAACAGCCGTGCTGTAATTTCTGCTGGCGGATGGACCTACACTGCTAACATAAACATGCTGATACTCATATTGATTCGAGCCATTATACTCCAGCCTCATCTCTTCATTCAACCTTGATCGGTTGGTCCACCAAACCGCAAACTCTTTTTTCTTATAGTCGGTGACGATGACGACGTCACTCACTACTTTCCTCTGCGGATAGTTTTTGTAGTAGGTAACGGGGCTTTCCCATGTGCCGGTATATTCACCTTTAATTTTATTGTTGAAGCTCCACTTTTTACAGGAAGTAAGAAGGAGGAAAAGGCTACAAATTAGCAGTTTACAGAGTCTAAGGAATGTCATATCCCTCGAATTTAAGAAATATTAAACTTTATGGAAAACGAAGTTTTTCCCATCTTTATTATAGAAAAGCGCCCATTTATTGGAAGCCTCCCACAGATATAGCCAATACAGCGATGAAGATTTGCTCGCACTGCACCGCAAAAGCAGCGACAACCAGTGCCTGGGACATCTGCTGCAGCGCTATACTATGCTGCTGCTCGGTGTGGGTATGAAGTACCTGAAAGACAGGGATGAGGCAAGTGACGCAGTGCAGCAGGTTTTCCTGAAGGCTATCACCCACTTACCCGAAGGAGAAATTCTGAACTTCAAGGGTTGGCTGTATGTCCTCATGCGCAACCACTGCCTCCAGTTGTTGCGCGGCGCTCATCATAAGGCCGATGAGCAGGTGCTGAATAATCTCAGCGCAGGAGAAGAGACCGATAAGGAGGAACTACGTGCACAGGAGTATAGCATTGCGCAAATGAACGAAGCGCTGGCCGAACTGAATGAAGAACAAAAAACCTGTGTAGTACTCTTTTACCTGGAAAAAAAGAGCTACCAGCAGATAATGGAGCAAACAGGTTTTACATTTACACAGGTAAAGAGCTATATTCAGAACGGCAAAAGGAATTTAAAGATCATACTGCTGAAAAAAATGAGCGGCAGCAACAGGCAATGAGCGATCTGAACGACATATTATCGAATGGCAAAGGAAAACTTCCTGAGGATAAGCTGATGGCTTACCTGGAGGGAAAGCTAAGCCCCGAAGAACAGCGCGAAGTGGAAAAGTGGCTGGCCGCCGAAGGTATGGAAAGTGATGCTCTTGAAGGCCTGCAAGCTCTTGAGCCCGAGGAAACTAAGAAAGCAGTAGGAAAAATAAATTACGAGCTGAGAAAAGAACTCGGCGCACGCAATAAAAGGCGCACCAAACACATTAAGGATAATAAATGGAGCTGGCTGGCCATACTGATCGTGCTCATGCTGGCGATTGTTTGTTATATTGCCATCAGGATAATGATGAACTAAGAGCCGTCAATTTAAAAGAATACGTGAAAGAGAGATGAGCAAATTTGTGTTTTCAGCCATATTAATTTTTGCAGCAGCAACTGCATCCGGTGCAAATGATAGCCTGAAGGTAAACGTCCGCAACAAATGGTGCAGCCATAAGGATACAATATTTGTATACGAGGGCGGCTTCAATACGATACAGGTATTCGGCAAAGAAATAAACGCCAAAGAGGTACGCATCCGCAGCCTCAGTTCTAAATTAAAGATCGGCGAAACGGAAGTGAAAGGCGATACAGCCCAGGCTATTGCTATGCCTACCGATATAGAAGACCCTATGAAGCTGGCCGTTGTCAACAAGCGCTCCGGCCAGGTCATCCGGGAGATAACAGTCTACGGCGATAAACTTCCCGAACCGCGCGCCCGCCTCGGCAATAAGATAGCCGGCGGCATAGTAGACAAAAAAGCGGTCCTCGATGAATCATACATACGAGTGTATTACCCTAATTCCGATTACTGTTATCCTTACAAGATCCTCCGCTACACCTTTAAGGCCAAAAAAGGTACAGTACCTATGGAAAGAGACGTGACTGGCTTCGATATCCCCACCGATGTAAAGATGCTGATCAAAAACCTCCCGGTAAACGGTGTTGCTGAATTTACCGATATCATCGCCGTATGCCCCGAGTGCTACGAAAAAAGGCTGAAGAATATTAAAATTGTGCTAAAGTAAACCCTCCCGTTTCATACCAAACCGCCCAAAAATCGTAACTTGCAGTAGCCGATTTCACGGCTTTATTAATCTTTTTTATCATGCCACTTGCAGGTAAGAAAATAATATTGGCAGTAACCGGCAGCATCGCTGCCTACAAAACTCCGCAACTGGTTCGTTTGCTTATAAAAGCAGGCGCCGAGATAAGGGTAATTACTACAAAAGCAGCTGAGGATTTTGTAAGTCCGCTGGCCTTGGCCACGGTATCAAAGAATCCTGTGCTGAACAATGTAAGCGATGGGGCTAGCTGGAACAACCACGTTGAGATGGGTCTCTGGGCCGATGCCATGCTGATAGCTCCCTGCAGTGCCAATACCCTGGCTAAACTTGCCAATGGCCTCTGCGATAATCTTGTTTCTGCCGTCTACCTTTCTGCCCGCTGCCCGGTATTTGTGGCACCTGCAATGGATGAAGATATGTGGCTGCACCAGGCAACAAGGAACAACATTAAAAAGATAATCTCCTACGGCAACCAGTTTGTGCCCGTAGGGCATGGCGAACTTGCCAGTGGGCTCATCGGCGAAGGGCGTATGGCTGAGCCTGAAGATATAGTACACCATCTTGCAACTTATTTTTCTGACGACAACAAGCCGCTCAAAGGTCTGAATGCGTTGGTAACTGGTGGACCCACTTATGAGCGCCTCGACCCCGTTCGTTTTATTGGTAATTTTTCTACCGGTAAAATGGGTATCGCGATAGCAGAAGCCCTGGCTGAAAAGGGAGCAAAGGTTTGCCTGGTTCTCGGTCCCACACACTTAAGGACTTATCACCACAATATAAAAGTCATAAACGTGGAAAGTGCCACAGAAATGTATGACGCCAGCACTAAAGCCTTCCCGCAAACGGATATTGCGGTCCTTTCCGCAGCCGTGGCCGATTATATGCCTGAGGATATCGCTACCGAGAAAATAAAAAAACAAGGTTCTACGTTAAACTTACAGCTTACCCGCACCCCGGACATACTGGCTAGCCTCGGTAAGATCAAGACCGAAAACCAGTTGCTTATCGGTTTCGCCTTAGAAACCAACAACGAAGTAGAACACGCCATAGAAAAAATGAACAGCAAAAATGCTGACATGATAGTGCTCAACTCCCTGCGCGACGAAGGCGCAGGTTTCGGGCACGACACCAACAAAATAACGCTGATAGGGCGCACCGGCTACCAGGAAACGTTCCCGTTGCTCAGCAAGCAGGAGTCGGCCGCCGTTATCGTAAACCATATAGTAGAGTTAAGACATGCTGAAAAGATCGCTTAGTATCATTATCGCTTTATTGCTTTGCATCCCGGCAACCGCACAGGAGCTGAATTGCAAGGTGAAAGTAATGGCCGACCGTATACAGGGTGTGGACCAAACAGTATTCACCACCATGGAGCGCGGCATTTCTGATTTTATGAATACCCGCAAATGGACAACAGATGAATTTGCCATTACGGAAAAGATCAATTGTAACATTATGATCAACCTCACCAAAAGGCTAAGTACTGATGGTGACGGTTACGCAGCTACCATCAACATCCAGGCGACAAGGCCGGTTTACAATTCAGACTATCCCAGCCCTACTGTTAACTACATGGATCGCGATCTTGTTTTTACTTATTCGCAGTTCAATCCACTCCAGTTCGACGATAACCGGGTAGTCGCTAACACTCCCCTGGCTTCCAACCTGCCCGCCGTTCTTGCTTTCTATGCCTACATCATCATTGGTCTTGATTACGAAAGTTTTTCACCCAACGGGGGTTCAGTATACTTTAAGAAAGCACAGAATATTGTTAACAATGCCCCTGAAGACGGAAAAAATATCCCCGGCTGGAAAGCTGTTGACAACAACCGTAACAGGTACTGGATCATAGACCAGATATTAAATCCGCGCTTCCAGGAATTGCGCAACTATTGGTACACCTACCATCGCCAGGGCCTGGACAATATGTTCCAGAAACCTGCTGAATCAAGACAATTGATCTTGGGCGGCCTGAACAAACTGGTGCAGGTGCAGAAGGAAAATCCTGCCTCAGTGCTGATGCAGTTTCTTTTCGCTGCCAAAAGCGATGAGTTTATAAATATGGTCAGTTCTCTGCCCCGCCAGGAACGTAGCCAGTACGCAACAATGCTATCGCAGATAGACATTTCCAATGTAGCCAAATACAACAACCTGAAATAGGCAATGCGTTATTTGAAGCTTCTCTTATTCAGTGCGTTCTTACTGGCTGCATGCAAACGCTCAGCCGAAGAAGTAGCGGATGCGGGCGGGCGCATCCCTGCAAAAACACTTGAAAAAATCCTTTACGACATGCAGCTCGCCGATGTCTACAGCCTGTCAGTAAGAGCCGACAGCACCAAAAATTTCGGGCAGAAAAACTCAGACTCCCTGGCGCGCTACTACAACGAAATATTTGCCCATCACGGTGTTACCTTCAACCAGTTCAAAACGACCGTGGAGTGGTACAAAGAGCATCCCGCCCAATTCGACACACTGTATCAAAAAGTCCTGAACAGAATGAGTACCGAAGAAGAAAAACTGAAGTACAATATAAAAAGCTAACAAAAAAAGAGGCGGGTCACATGGTCCGCCTCTCTTACATTTTAAACAATTTATTTTTTTACGAAAGAAATTACAGAGCTCTTGGCCCCTGTTGATAACTTAAGAAGATAAATACCCGGCGCCAAATCATTTCCTGTATTGATCTCGCTATTGATTACTCCATTCTTAATAGCAACATTTTGACTGGCTAAATTTCTACCGGCAATATCTGTAATCGTAAGCAATGCTTCTTTTTCCCGGCTCTGTAAAATCGCCTTAACGGTAAACGTTCCGTTGTTCGGGTTAGGATACACTAGCAGACCCTCACTATTATTCTGAACGCTCGTAACCGACAAAGAAATAGGTGCCGAAGTTCCCACACATCCGTTGCCATCCGTAACAGTAACTGTATATGGTCCGCCCTGGCTCGCACTATAGCTTTGAGAGGTAGCTCCGCTGATAGGATTACCATTTAAGTTCCACTGGTAACTGCTGAATGAACCGGTATTTAAAGTAGTGCCTACGTTGGTAATAACCGGCACAGGCAGTGGGTTAACAGTGACCGGCATCTGCGCTGAGGTATCAGCTCCGCAAGCTGAATTGTTTACAGCCACAGAATAATTTCCGCTTGCCAAAGCTACATAAAATGAATCCGTCGCTCCGGCGATGACATTTCCGTTCAGCATCCATTGATAACTTAAACTTGAAGGAACCGTAAGTATCACACTATCTCCGGCGCAGAAACTCGTTGCACCTGAAGCGGTAACTATTGGATTTGGACAGATATTGAACCTGGCAAGAAAACAATCCCAGCTACCGCCACCTATTACTGTCTGGTGCGCATTCTGGGTAGCAATGGAGCTCGCGCTCGATGTTGTCCCGCATATATAAATACTTGATCCATAACTCTCAATGTCCATTGCCCGCTCGCTTGCCATGCCGCCGAAATAACTCGCCCAAAGCAATTCACAATTCGGACTAAATTGAGCCAGGTAACCATCTGTAATGCCGCCAATATTCAGTTGTGTAGCATCTGAAGTGGCAATATAATCCGGGCTCCAGGTTATGCTGCATATCCATATGTTACCATTATCATCTGTTATCATCTCGTTCACGTCATCACCAT
>DASPNB010000401.1:0-2987 GCA_035626755.1 Flavipsychrobacter sp. | reverse complement strand
TTCAAAAGAAACACGCTGCAGGGTAGGCTTTTCCTTTCCATACCCGAACGAAACATCTGCAAATTTAAAAGCACCCGCAGCCCTTCCAAGATGAACGGGATGATGGCTTTCTACCACTTCTTTCTCCTGGTCAAGGAGTGTAAAAGCGCGTTGCAGGCTCGTGAGAGACGACTGCACATCATTTAGCTTTTTACTTATGTTCTGGAGCGGGCCGAATATCTGTGCGATATACGCAAGCACCAATGTTAACTCACCTAGCGTCATTGTTCCGTCTGCAACAAATCCTGCACCAAGGTATAGAAACAAGGCAGTGCCGCTGGCAAATAACATTCCCACAACAAAATAAAATAGTGCGCCGGTCCAGGCCATTTTCAGTTGCCCTTGTACTGCCTGGTTTGCCCGTTGCGAAAAGCGCTCACCTTCGTTTTCTTCTTGCCCGAAAGCTTTAACAACTCTTAATGAGCTCAGTACTTCATGAACCACCGACATGGCCACACTCTCATCGTCCTTTACCTTTATCCAGTTCCGTTTTAGCTTTTTTGTAGATATCCTAATCAATACGAACATCGGCGGCAACAGGGTCAGCGCTATCAAAGCAAAAACCCAGTTGATCGTGAACATCACCACGATCATTGCCAACAGTGTGACGGTGGATGATATGAGCGGCGCCAGGTTACCAAGCAAAAAAGAACGAATGGCCACCGTATCCCATTGCAGTTTATACAAGGCATCTGAAGATCCTTTGCTGTCGTGGTAGGCGATAGACAACCTCTGGATATGATTGAATAGAGTAGTCCTGAAGTTTAGCACCAGCTTCTCACCTATATAGGTTTCAAGCACCCATTCTACTACATTAATTGAGTTTTCAAGAAGGGCTACAAGAATATACAATACACCTGCAGTAATGGCTATTGCTGCAATGCTTTGAGTAATGTCATCAGGCAAAATAAAACTTATAAATCCCGGCAGAGGCAGGTTGCCGAAGCCACTATCAATGATCAGCTTCAGCGCATAAGGTTTTAGCAGTGCTACCGGAGATGCCAGCAACATCAAAAACAGAATAATCCCCAGGTGCCATCTGAATGGCCTTGCCTGCTGAAATGTGCGTTGTAATATCTTTAAAGTTGAATATGGCATTTCAATCTATCTCTTCAATAACTTAGTAATTGCTTTTATTGCTTTTCTGCAACCATACATCTGTCCGGTTTAAGATATCTGATAATCCTGGCCGGATTACCGGCCACAACAGCGTAAGGCGGAACATCCTTATCAATGATTGTTTTACACCCAACAACACAGCCTTCGCCAAGTCTTACACCAGGCAGGATAACAGCTCCGAAACCAACCCAAACATTATTTTCAATAATTACAGGTTTGCACTCCGGAAGCTCAAGATGCCTGTTTTCTGAGAAAGCAAGATTTTCTAAAAGTTCCTTTCTTACTTCCGCCGACGAGTTGGCCATGTTGAGCCAGTTGTCTGTTATATATGATCCCCATGAAAGCATGCAATGGTCACCAATGATCACGGATTGATTTGCAATAATAACAGTCGCTTCCAGTATGGTATATTGCCCGATAGCCACGGTGCCGTTTTCCCCCACTAAAAAATGACTATGCAGGTAATTGCCGCTTGCATAGCCTATTTTCATACCGTCTGGCTTCTTTGAATAAAAACCAGCAAATGAATATGTAGAGTCAAGGTAAACCGCATCACCGGCCATCACATTTTCCGGGATAGCTTTCGGATACCAGTCATATTCTATATGCCAGCCATCGTCCTGTTTTTCCAGCCTCTGTGCAATATTGCTATTCATTGCTTTCATTTAAATGCTGTGCCGGATTGCCAGAGACAATGGCACCCTCAGGCACATCTTTTGAAACTACTGACCCTGGCTGTATTATTGCCCTCCTGCCTATTCTAACCCCTTTCAGTATCGTCGCATTATACCCTATCCACACTTCGTCCTCAATCACCACTGGTTTTGAAGAGAATGTGGGTCGCAGTTGTTTATTCCCAACCGGGGATAACGCCATTGTATCAGCGATACGTTGTTCAGGATCCAGTGGATGAAAATCCGTATCTACGATATTCACTCCTCCCGAAATGCATACGTGACTACCTATTGATATCTTTTCCGAACAGACCAAGGCGGCATTATAGATATATGTATAGTCGCCTATTTCTATTACTGCGTTCTCTTCTGTTGCCAGGCTTGCATTCTTTATAGTCACGTGGTCGCCTATCGCCAGTCCGGTCGGAAGTTTCGAAAAAAACTGTTTGAAAGTGGCCGTCGTATCAATATAGCAATTCTCACCTACTTTCGCGTTTATAGGAATTATGCCGCCAAACCAGTCACCCTCAATTTTTTTTCCGGGAGCTATTCTATGCAGTTGCTTTTCCGTATCCACTATCAATTAAGTTTATTCAGTAAGTCAGTAAGTACAATATCGCTGTCGAAGAACTCCTTAGCCACGCTTACTGCGGCTTTGCCATGCGCACTTTTGTTTGCATTTACAGCCTCCAAAGATGCGATTGCGGAGTCCATGTCATGAAAAGCCAATAAGCCGCTGCCTGCCGGAATGTATTCGGACCAACCAGTTTCCTGCGCAATGACCGGATTACCGGCTGCAAGATAACAAGCTGAACGGCACGAAAACCAACCGCTTTTAGATTTCACATATGTTGCCTTTGCAATGGAAAATTCCCCCTCGGAAGATTGAATAAATGCCCGGTAATCCTTTGCCGTGGCCACCATATCTTTGGGATGCATCAGCGTCCACTTGTGATCGACTATTTTTTGCAGGTCAAAGTTACTTTCAGGGTTTAAGGGTGGATTAATGACCATTTCTAAACTGCAACTGGTTAGATTTGAAGGAAGGGTGATAAATTTTTCAAATTCCTCATCCTTCTGGCCCCATTCTTCACCCATATAGGTCATTTTTTTCCTGCCTGACCAATTTAATATCGAGGTGAATCCAAACTTCTT
>DASPNB010000400.1:0-4646 GCA_035626755.1 Flavipsychrobacter sp. | reverse complement strand
GTTGCCCATGCGGATGCTGTTTACATCGCCGCGTACCACGGCGTTGAACCACACGCTACATTCGTCCCCCATTATTACATCACCTACTATAGTGGCATTTGGGGCAACAAAGCAATTTTCTGGTATTTGCGGCATTACGCCTTTTACAGGTAGTATTACAGGCATATTACATGTTGCAATAAATGAGGAATGCTATTAAAGCTACAAAAAGGACTATCGCAATGGCCAATGCTTTCGGAAAAGGATTGTATTTCACTATGCAATAGATGGCACGGAAACCATCTTTCCAGCCTATCTTTTTGCCTTCTTCGTAGGTACGACCATAGTAAGAAATACCAACTTCGTAGATACGCACTTTAGGTATGCGTGATATTTTGGCCGTCACTTCCGGCTCAAAGCCAAAGCGTTTTTCTTCCAGCTTCAGGCTCTGCACCATTTCCCGCCTGAAGAGCTTGTAACAGGTTTCCATATCCGTAAGGTTCAGGTTAGTGAACATATTGGAAGCTAGAGTCAGCCACCTGTTACCTATGGAGTGCCAGAAGAAGAGAATGCGGTGAGGCTTACCTCCGATAAAGCGCGAACCATAAACTACATCGGCAAAATCATTTACTATCGGTTTCAGCAGTATGTTGTATTCCTGGGGATCGTACTCAAGGTCGGCATCCTGTATTATTATGTAGTCACCCGTTGCAATACGTATCCCGGTATGGAGCGCAGCTCCCTTGCCTTGGTTTACCTCATGCTTGTGGTAAGTGATGGGGAGGTCAGGATTCGCATTTTTATAAGCCAGTATCGCTTCTTCCGTATTGTCCTTTGAGCAGTCATTAATAATCAAGACCTCCTTAGTCATATTGTTGACCAATTCCACCTCCTTCACCTTATTCAGTATAAGATGAATAGTTCGCCCCTCATTATATGCGGGAATTACGATGGAAAGCTTGGCGCTCATAATATTGCAAAGATTAATGTAACGAAGCTGCAAAAATACACTCTTTCACCAATATTCACTGATTATCCCCAGCGCATGCATTTTCGCAATAATAAAGGCCTATTAGTGTAATTTTACAGCATAAGGAGATCCATGCAGGCATATTTAGATTTACTACAGCATATAATAAATACCGGCAGCGAAAAAAGCGATCGTACAGGTACAGGTACCACCAGCGTATTTGGTTACCAGATGCGTTTTGATCTGCAGAAAGGGTTCCCGATGGTGACTACCAAGAAGCTACATGTAAAATCGATCATTTATGAACTGCTTTGGTTTCTGAAAGGCGACACCAACGTAAAATGGCTGAACGAAAATGGCGTAAGCATCTGGGATGAATGGGCAGATGAAAATGGCGAACTGGGTCCTGTTTACGGGTATCAATGGCGCAGTTGGACCGGTGCTGATGGGACAGTTCATGACCAGATTGCAGATGTGCTGAAGCAAATAAGAACGAATCCTGATAGTCGCCGCATGATCGTTAACGCATGGAATGTCGCCGACCTGCCTAAGATGGCACTCAGCCCCTGTCATGCTTTGTTCCAGTTCTATGTTGCTGATGGGAAATTGAGTTGTCAGTTATACCAGCGTAGCGCTGACGTATTTCTCGGCGTGCCGTTTAACATAGCTTCCTATGCATTGCTTACCATGATGATGGCGCAGGTAACCGGTTTGCAGCCGGGTGAATTCGTCCACACCTTTGGCGATGTTCACCTCTACAGCAATCACGTAGAGCAGGCGAAACTTCAGCTTACCCGCACCCCATATCCGCTGCCTGCGCTCAAAATAAATCCCGGTGTAAAGGATTTGATGGATTTCACATATGAGGATTTTACCCTGGAGAACTACCAATTCCACCCCGCGATAAAAGCTCCCGTGGCTGTATGATTCAGCCCCGGGTTTTTGGTTTTCACTTTTGAGTTTTGACTTTTAAAAAATGATCATCTCCGCCATAGTAGCCGTCTCTGAGAACAATGCCATCGGCAGGGACAATACATTGCCCTGGCATCTGCCGGAAGACCTGAAGTTCTTCAAGCGCACTACCAAAGGCAAACCCATGCTCATGGGCCGCAAGACTTTTGAGTCGCTGGGCGGAGTATTGAAAGATCGCTTGCACATCGTTGTCTCTTCTCAAAAGGATCTGCAACTACCCGAGGGCGTTTTGTTGGCCAACAGTCTCAGCGAAGGGTTGGAAAAGCTAAAGGCAGCTGGTGACGAGGAGGTGTTCATCATAGGTGGCGGACAAGTATTTTCTGAAACTATTGACATCATTGAGCGCCTCTATATCACAGTAGTGCATACCGTAATCGAAGATGCGTGGGCCTTTTTCCCTGATATAGATCACAGCCATTGGAAACTGGTATGGGAGGAAAAGCACGAGGCCGACGAGCGGCACAAATACGCCTACACTTTTCAGCAATTTGAAAGAGTTTCGATGTGAGCCTTTACAGCGTTACACAAAGGTTTATCTACAACCTGAAGGCGAAGAACCGTCACGGTATTCACTCACCTTTTGTTTACAATCTTTTAGATAAATGCCTGTTGGTAAATACACACATACCACTAATAGAACGGCTCAAAAGCTATTTCGGGACAGATAACCTCCTTCAAATATCCGACCTCTCAACGCTCACTGATAACAATATTCTCTTTATTCCCTTTATACACAAAACGCCGGGCGCAACAAAGAATTGGAACCAACTCAGAGCGGACAGAAGGGTATTACTCAGCATAGATCTGTTTGATATCGGCTTACTTATAACCCGGCCTGAGTTTAAAGAGAAACAACATTTTGTCTTAAAGACAAAATAAAAGCCCTTCGTACTGAAGGGCTTTTAAAAATATCGCTATGGGCATTAGCCCATAAAGTCATCCTTATCAGCACTACCCAGGAAGTTGTCAACCATTCCCTGCATGCCTGGAGGCAGTTTGCTCTGTATATATTCCTTTATTGTTTGCAGTGCCTTCATCGCCTGTTCGTCATTCAGGCCGGCTTTACTTTTCAATTGTTCTATTAAGTCTTGCATCGTTGCTATCGAGTTTTATTCTATTGCTAAAAAATTATGCCGCTTTCAGCAGTTCCAGCTTTGAGTGCTCCAACATTTGCGTTGCATACTCCAGTGTCAGCTGGAACACATCGCTTTTCTTTTCTGAAGGCAGATCAAACATGGCATCCGTAAGAATCATTTCGCAGATAGCGCGCAGGCCGCGTCCGCCAAGTTTGTACTCTATAGCCTTGCTCACCATATAATCCAAGGCTTCCTCGTCCACTTCCAGCTTCACGCCCTCGTATTCGAACAAACGCTTGTACTGCTTTATCAGCGCGTTCTTAGGCTCGGTGAGTATACGCTTCAGCGAATCGGTATCCAGCGGGTTCAGGTACGTAACTATTGGCAGGCGGCCAAGCAATTCTGGTATCAAACCAAAAGTGCGCAGATCCTGTGAGTTCACATACTGCAGCAGGTTAGCACGATCCAGTTCTTTAGTTGCTTTTATTGCGTTGTAACCAATAGATGAGGTTTGCACCCTGCGGGCGATCATCTTGTCCACACCCTCAAAGGCGCCACCGCAAATGAACAGTATGTTCTGCGTGTTGACCTTCACCATCTTTTGCTCAGGATGCTTACGGCCACCTTGCGGCGGTACCATTACTTCGGAGCCTTCCAGGAGTTTCAGCATGGCCTGTTGCACGCCTTCGCCACTCACATCGCGCGTGATAGAAGGATTGTCGCCTTTACGGCCTATCTTATCTATCTCATCTATATATACGATGCCACGTTCTGCAGCAGCTACGTCAAAGTTGCACGATTGCAGCAGGCGGGAGAGAATGCTTTCCACGTCTTCGCCTACATAGCCCGCTTCAGTAAATACTGTCGCGTCTACTATAGCAAAAGGAACCTGCAAAAGGCGGGCGATCGTTTTGGCCAGCAGGGTCTTACCAGTACCAGTCTCGCCTACCATTATTATGTTGCTCTTTTCTATTTCCACATCATCCATCACCGGCATGCTGAGGCGCTTGTAGTGATTGTATATAGCAACAGAAAGTACCTTTTTCGCATCGTCCTGGCCTATCACATATTGGTCAAGGAAAGCCTTTACTTCACGTGGTTTGTACAGTTTGTGTTGGTTAAAATCGGGTTGGGCACTCCGGTCTTTATCTTTCTTCTTCTCATCACCCATTGCTTCCTGCAGCAGGTAGTGGGCATTTTCTATGCACTGATCGCATATATTGCCCTTCATGCCCGTAAAAAGTATATGCACATCGCTTTCAACTCTATCGCAGAATGAGCATTTTCTTTCGGTCTGTTTCGCCATTAGTGTTCTTTATGAAATAAGACGACAAAGTTACGTATTAAGACCGTAAAAAACTGTCATATATTGTTAATAAGTCGTTTATACACTGTTATTGTGCATGAGCCACCTGGGGCCATACAGACCATGTTGGGCATGGCTCAGCTGCTTTTATTAACTTGCGGCATGCACAGCTCCCTCTTTGCTGCGGGCTCTTCCGATACCTTTCGTTTTGTCGATGTGATATTGCCGCTTAACCTGCCGCAGATACTCACCTATGGCATTACGTCTGATTTACAGGGACTTCTGAGGCGGGGAATGAGGGTAGAGGTGTCCCTCGGCCGAAACAAGCAATACGCCGGCATCG
>DASPNB010000399.1:0-5468 GCA_035626755.1 Flavipsychrobacter sp. | reverse complement strand
ACGCGAATCTGTTCTAAGAGTACCATTGGGTTTGTCCCTTGCAAATGAGGATTTAAGCAAAGACAAGGATGATATTGTTCTCGCTGCTTTCTGCGGCGGCAATGTCGTTGGCTGCGTGATGTTGCAGCATCTCGATATTGACCGGGTAAAACTTCGTCAGATGGCTGTGAATCCAGGCTTACAGACCCAAGGCATTGGAACTATTATAGTCTCCGCAGCGGAAAAGACCTGCAGGGAGCGGGGATACAAGAAAATCGTACTGCACGCTCGTGAAATAGCCCGCGGGTTTTACGAGAAAGCAGGATATCTGGTCTGTTCCGATCAATTCGAAGAGGTAGGTATTCCTCACTATGCTATGGAAAAAGATATTTGATGTCAATTTGCACCAGAGAAAACAAGGAACTGGATTGCCGTGTCTTTAGTAATGCAGACAAGTTGCCGGATGTCTGGGATGACTTTCTGCCCTCATCGCATGCGCTTAGAAAAGAGCACTTGCTGGTCACCGAAAAATCTAACCTTCCCGACCTGTCGTTCTTGTATGTTTTAATTCTTCAAAAAGGCCGCCCAATATCTTCCGTGTACTTTCAATGCCTCCGGGCCAGACCGGAACATGTCAACACGGATATGGTCAAGCGCTGGCAAAGCAAAGCATGGCGACTGTTCACAACAGCCATTCATCCAAAACTCTTAATTGCCGGACACCTTTTCCGGCACGACACGTCTTTTTTTTATAGTGCACCCGAGGTTAGTAGCTATCAGGCCTATCAGTGCTTTCACGCTTCAATTGATGTTGCTCTACGCTCTACCTGTGCTTCTGCGGTGTTGGTAAAAGATATGCCCGCAACTCTCGTAGATCATTTCCAACACCACGCTCCTGAATACCTTCTGCTACGCAACGACATTTCGATGGAAATGCCAATCCCCCCTGAATGGCGAACCATCACTGATTATGAAAAATCGCTGAAGCACAAGTACGCTCAGCGTTTCAGGAAAATACGCCAGCAATGGCATAGTCTTCAGATTAAAGAACTGTCAGTGGGGGAAGTACGGGAGAACAAAAAGACCATTTACTCGCTTTATCAGCAGGTACTTACCAATCAGCAAGTACGCCTGGGTATACTTAGTCCCGAATTTCTCGTTGACCTAAAAGCTTTCTATACTGACACCCTGAAAATATGGGCGGTTTACGACGGAGACAAAATGATTGCTTTTTTCAGCGCCTGGGCAAAAGAAACCGCCTTTGACATGTTCTACATTGGATTTGACTACAAACATAATGCTGAACTACAATCATACTTCAATATCCTATTCTTCAGCGTAGAACAAGCAATAACCCTGGGCAAAGAGAAGCTGATCCTGGGCAGAACTGCTCTCGATGCAAAAGCGAGGCTCGGCTGCGAACCACGATACCTCCACACTTTCCTTTTTATCAATAATCCACTGATACGACGATTTATCCTGCGTAAGCAACAAAATGTTACGCTACGTGAAGGAGACTGGGAAGAAAAACACCCTTTCAAAACGGACAAGAAAAAATTCGACGAGCCCTCTTAATGGGCTTCCAACCAATTCTCACCACTTCCGGCCTCAGCCAGCACTGGCACGTCGTGCGGAAGCGGCATAGCACCTTCCATACCCTCCCTGATCAATAATTTCACTTGCTCCGCTTCCTGCCTTGGCGTGTCGAAGATCAATTCGTCATGCACCTGCAGAATCATCTTAGTTTGCATGTTTTCACGTTGAAGAGCCCTGTGCACCCCTATCATTGCCAGCTTTATCATATCGGCAGCAGTACCCTGTATAGGCATATTGATAGCATTTCGCTCAGCATAACCGCGTACCGTAAAGTTAGCGGAATGGATATCTCTCAGGTAGCGCTTACGTCCAAGAAGTGTTTGTACATAGGTATGTTCCTTTGCAAAGTTGATCGAACCGTCCATATACCTTTTAATACCAGGGTACTCCCGGAAATAGTTGTCAATTATCTGCTTCGCTTCCGTCCGGCTCACTCCAATGCTCTCAGCAAGGCCAAAAGCCGACTGTCCATAGATAATGCCAAAGTTGACCGCCTTGGCCGCCCGACGCATCTGCGATGTAACATCAGCCTCCTCTACACCATAAACCTTAGCAGCAGTTGCAGTGTGAATATCCTTGTTGTCTTTAAATGCCTGTATCATACTCTCGTCGCCACTTATAGCGGCAACAATTCTGAGCTCGATCTGCGAATAGTCGGCAGAAATTAGTACATGCTCCGCATCCCGGGGAATAAATGCCCTACGTATTTCACGGCCACGATCGGTGCGTATAGGAATGTTTTGCAGGTTGGGGCTGGTGCTGCTGAGTCGCCCTGTAACGGCTACGGCCTGGTTGTAACTGGTATGTACGCGCCCTGTGCGTTCATTGATCAGCAAGGGGAGCGAATCAACATAAGTACTTTTCAACTTAGTCAACTCACGATATACAAGTATATCTTCTACTATCTGGTGTTTGTTCCTGAGTTTCTGTAGAACGTCTTCCCCTGTTGCGTACTGGCCCGTGCGAGTTTTTTTTGCACCGGCATCAAGCTTCATAAGTTCAAAGAGCACTTCCCCCAGCTGCTTGGGCGACCCCAGGTTAAACTTTACACCTGCGTGTTTGTACACACTGTCTTCGGCAGTTTTTATATCACGGTCCAGTTCTTTGGAGTAGTCACTCAGGAAGCTCGTATCTATTCTAACGCCTTCAGTCTCCATATCAACCAGCACGGGCAGCAGTGGGTTCTCTATTTCATCCAGCACTTTTGAAACTTCCTGTTGAACCAACAGTGGCTCAAAGGCTCTCTTCAATTGCAAAGTAACATCGGCATCCTCGGCAGCATATTCCTTTATCTCCTCCAGCGGAACATTACGCATACTCAGCTGTCCCTTGCCCTTCTTGCCTATCAGCGTTTCAATGGAAACAGGTTCATAGCCCAGGTACTTCACGCTCATAGTATCCATGCCGTGCTTGCCTTCAGGCTCTATCACGTAGTGGGCCAGCATAGTGTCATACACTTTCCCCTTCAGATAGTAACCATACCAGCGAAGAATGATCATGTCATACTTGATATTTTGTCCAACCCAATTAATAGCTTCATCTTCAAACAATGGTTTGAATTTTTCAAGTATTTCTACTGCTGCATTTCTTTCTTCAGGCACCGCCACATAATAGCCTTCTCCCCTCTGCCAGCTGAAACTCATGCCTATCAGTTCCGCGAGGTTGGGGTCAATATCTGTGGTTTCCGTATCAAATGCTATTTCATTCTGTAATTTTAATTTTGCAACCAGATCATCAATTTCCACATCCGTCTGCACCAACTTATAGTCATGTGGTGTATCCTTTATCGTTTTCAGGTTAGATGGTATTATCACCTCTTCAACATCCGCTTCTGCTACCGCTGTTCCGTTAGACGTGGCGGTGCCACCTCTCGAAACAGGTTGGCTTATCGCATTGCCAAAAAGATCGGTAGACACGGGTCCGGACTTATCAAATACATTAAAGCCTTCACCAAGAAGCCGTTTCCCAAGTGCTCTGAATTCTAACTCAGCAAATATTTCCGCTAGTTTCTCTTTGTCCAGCTCCTTTACCCGGAAATCTTCTTCGTGAAACGCCACGGGCGCATCGGTGTATATAGTGGCAAGTTTTTTTGACATAATAGCCAACTCTCTCCCATTACGAACTTTTTCACCCAGCGCACCTTTTATCTTATCGGCATTTCCTAAAACGCCTTCCACTGTATCATATTCGGCTAATAGCTTCGCAGCAGTCTTTTCGCCCACACCGGGAATGCCGGGTATATTATCAACCGCATCACCCATCAACCCCAGTATATCTATAACCTGCCCTACGCGCTTAATGCCCCATTTGGCACACACTTCAGCCGGCCCGTATATTTCTTCTTTATTCCCTTGGTAAGGCGGTTTGTATATGAAAATATTGTCACCTACCACCTGTCCAAAGTCCTTATCAGGGGTAACCATGTATACGGTATATCCCTTCGCCGCCGCCTCCAATGCCAGCGTAGCTATCACATCATCCGCCTCGTATCCATCAGCCTCCATGCAGGGAAGATTAAAGCCCTTTATAATGCGCTTTATATCAGGTATTGCAGACACAAGATCCTCGGGGGCTTCCTGTCTGTTGGCCTTATACTCCGCAAAATCAGTATGGCGCTCCGTAGGCGCTTCTGTATCAAACACAACAGCCAGGTGGGTCGGCTTCTCTTTATTGATGAGATCGAAGAGCGTATTAGTAAACCCGAATTGAGCATTAGTATTTCTACCTGTACTTGTAATACGGGGACTGCGAATTAAGGCGTAATAGGCACGAAAGATCAGCGCCATGGCATCCAACAAAAAAAGCTTCTTTTCAGGCATGCGGCTAAGTTAAGAATAAGTGTAAAGCTTGAACAAAAATTAAGTCCACATGTAAAAATAGTAAAGTGTACCTATCGCGCTTTCACCGCCCGTTGTCCAAATCTCGAAGGCCCCATTGATATCTTTAGCGGGCAATATATACAGGCTAAAAGGCGTTATTTTCAGTATATTTGAGTTTACGTTTTATGAAACTTTCAAGACTCCTCTGTTTTTTACTAGTACTGTCGACCTGTCATTATAGTCACGCGCAGCAGAACCCGATCGGTTACTGGACTTCCCATTTTCCTTACCATGATGTAATAAGCATTACTTCAGACGGCCAGACCGTCTACGCGGCATCGAATCTGTCATTTTTTACATATAATCCGGGGAGCGGTGAAATAGAAACCTATAGCAAAACGAACGGCATGGCCGATGTAGGCATGGCCTGGGTAAAACATGACTTTAAAACACAAACTACCGTCCTTACCTACGCCAACGGCAATATCGATCTTTTTAAGAACAAAAGCTTTTATAACATACCGGACTTTAAACTCCGCGTCGTTAACGGACCCAAGGTAATAAACGGAATATTTACCGAAAATGGCTTTGCTTATCTCAGTACAAGCATCGGTATTATCGTGATTGACCTGGCAAAGAAAGAAATCCAAGGAACTTACGAATTCGTCCAAAACCAAATAACCGTTGCGGTTAACGGCCTCTCCGCAACATCAACACATTTTTATGCAATTACATCCAGCGGCCTTTACCGGATAAGCCGCGCCAATCCAAGCCCGCAGATTTTTAGCGAATGGGAACAGGTAAGTCCAAAAGTCTTTACCGATATCACTGTCGCATCTGAGCGCCTCATTGTAGGAACAGTAGACTCCCTGTATGCTTTGGATAACGATACTCTAATGGGGTTTTTTAGCCTTGAGTCGGGCGGAGACCACCTGGATGAAGGATTTGGAAGGATTTTGGTCTGCAAATGGAGTGCACTGCAGATGATAGATCCTGTAAATCTTGTTGTTGAACAGAATTTTTTCTTTAACGACCCCGTTCAGGCTGTGGCATTGACCGATTTCACCTTCTGGG
>DASPNB010000398.1:0-3750 GCA_035626755.1 Flavipsychrobacter sp. | reverse complement strand
CTTCCGCTCACAACTATCGCATGGACACTTCTTCTGAGTTTTCCCAGTGTTTTGCAACCAGCCAGCATACAAGGACATCCCCCGGCCCCCAAACACGAACCCACGCACTGGCCACCCCCTTCGCTTATGCACAAGGGCTTTCCCACTAAGGGGGATTTAACTTGTTGTCCTCCCCTGCCAGGTGAGAATCTCCTTCTTCCCCTCTGGCATAATTTTCCTGCTTTCCTGGTCCTAAACAAATGATCAATATGAAAACTAATGGAAAATGCGCCCTGGTAACGGGCGGCACCTCGGGCATTGGCCTGGAGCTGGCCCGCTGTTTTGCTGCAGATGGCTATGATCTTGTACTGGTTGCACGCGATGAGGCTGAGCTGCGCAACACAGCAAGCGAGCTGGGCATACAGCACGGGGTAAAAGTAATCACTATTGCCAAAGACCTTTTTGATGAGCAAGCTTCGCAGGAGGTATATGATGAAGTGAAGAGTAAAGGGATAGAAGTGAACGCTCTTGTTAACAATGCCGGCCAGGGTGAGTATGGCTTTTTTCATGAAACAGATATAGAGCGTGATATGGATATTGTGAAGCTCAACATTATTGCACCCCTGTATCTTACCAAACTGTTTGTAAAAGATATGATAGCCAAAGGTGAAGGCAAAATACTGAACCTGGCATCGGTGGTGAGTAAAAATCCCGCGCCGCTGTTCTCTGTGTATTCTGCATCGAAGGCTTTTATCTATTCATGGAGTATTGCGTTGCGTAACGAACTGGCGGATAAGGGCATTACAGTTACAGCACTACTGCCGGGAGCTACAGAAACCGATTTCTTTAACAAGGCAGGTATGCTGAATACCAAAGAGAATGTGGAGTATGCTCATGCCGACCCGGCCGATGTGGCAAAGACGGGATATGATGCGCTGATGAACAACGAGGAAAAAGTAATAGCAGGGGCCAAAAATAAAATGATGGCTACTATGGCCAATATTACCCCGGATAGTGCACTGGCCGCCAACATGCGCGACCATATGCAGAATGTAGACGGGCCGGAAGGCAAGGCCGGTGCGAGTGAAGGTGAGGCAGAGCGCGAAGGACTGAGGCAGGCTGCCGGCCATACGCCGGGAACTCCCTCATCGGGGAATACGCCGAGAGGAGAAGAGTAAACTCCTATTGGGCTGAACTATCGTTATCTCAACTGAACATGGTTCGACTACGCTCACCACGACACTATTGAGCTTTGTTTTGGGTAGTAATATGGCGTCGTGTGGAAGTCAACTTAAGAGTTTTATCTGTGAGCTGCGCGTGGTTCGACTAGGCTCACCACGACACTATTGGGCTTTGTCAGGTTGGGCGAGCGGCTCGGTTGGCGTATTGCCCTCCTCTGAATTTTCGCAAGCGAAAAATTCTGTCTCCCCCCTGCCCCCGCAATTCTGCGGGACGCGGCAGGAGGAGCGTTGTAAAACATACTTACGAAACTATCGCCATGCCTGTGGGCATGGCGATAGTAGTGATACGGTTTATGATTCCTTAACCGTCTTTAATTTCGTTTATTAAGAACGGGTGTACTGTTGTCTATGTTTTTAGACATTATTTTCTGCCGCAGTGGTTGGGAGGAGACTAGTTATTGCTCATCGGTTTGTCTTTGTTAAGATCGGCATTATGGGTGAGGCGGTTGATCTCTTTTATTACGGCGTCCAGGTCCTTGGCTGCTTCTTTGATGCCGCCGATTACGCGATTAAGGTCAGGGTCGGATATATTGCTCTGGTTAATGAACTGGCTGAGGCCCAGTATGGTAGCTACCTGGCTGCGCACCTTATGCGATTGCAGCCATGATATCTCCTTCAGTTTTTCGTTCTGCTGTTCTATCTCGTGCAGATTTCTTTGTATGGCTTCAGCCCGCTCTATGGATTTTTTGCGGATCCTATCCAGGTTGTTGCGTAGCGTCATCGTTATTAAGTACATAAAGATGAGGCACACCACGTAGGTAAAGATGATATCTGCAAAGCGGATGCCCCGGCTGGGATAGCTATCTGCAATAAGTTCAGGATACCAATACTCAACCAGGCACAAGGCGGTGGCTGAGACTGTATGCAATATAGCCCAGAGTATATGCTGGCTTTTAGGCGTAACGGTTATCAGCACCTGGAAGGAAAGAAAGAACAGGATTATAGTGGGTCCGTTTATCCCGGAATTGTAGTAGAAAGCCGTAGCCAGTGCCAAATAGCTGGTTATTGCATAAATGGTAGCGCCCGCTTTATATTTTTTCCTGAAGCGTGACTGGTAGTAAACAACTATAATGACCATCAGCACCGCCACACAAATAAATGCCTCTTCAAAAAACGATACTGAAACATTGAAAATCAGCAGGAGGAATATCATAATGAATGTAATGACACAAATGGAGTTGGTCATGCGGTTCTCAAAGCTGAACTCAGCTGAACTGCCTTTGAAATACTCCCATTTCGTACGGAGATATTGATTCATCATGTGCAGCGCAAGGGCGCTTTAGAAAATTAATGAACTTTCCCCGTTATTCCGAATGGCCGGAGGCGCAGCTTTCTTAATACGCAGATTTACAACTGTTTATAAATTTCGCCGCTTTAAAAAAAGCAATTTTTTGCAGGATAATGTCAAATCCTGCCACCCCCGCTTGTACTAAGCACCAGTTAATATGTCCCGCACAATTTTTTAGCTTGCCTTCAAACAATACAATTTTTCCCAGGCAAATCCCGTTAGCTTCTTCATTGCCAGTGCCTTAGCGGCACAATTCTTGTGCTTTTCGGTTTACTCTATTTAAAAACTTTTTTATGAAAAAATTCTTCACTGCTTTTTCTTTTTTATTCACATCTATCGCAGCCTCAGCACAATACTGCGTTCCTGCACCCGGCACTGATGGCTGTACGGACGGGGATATGATAGACAACTTTATCCTGTTTGGTGAAAACAACACCTCTATTATCAACATACTGACCGGGTGCTCCGCAGGCGCCTATGCCGACCTTACAGCCCAATCCGTTAGCCTCGGGCAAGGAACGGGCTATGTAGCAACCATCTCTACCCAGTATGTGCCCGATGATAACGTGGCCATCTGGATAGACTTTAATAATAATGATGTTTTTGAACTGACAGAACTGATAGGGCTGCAAACCAACATATCACTGACAGGCTCTCCTGTTCCTCTCGTTATACCGGGAACTGCACCGCTCGGTCCGCACCGTATGAGGGTATCGCTGCGCTATGATGTAGCCCCGATAGACCAGGACCCATGTAATACCGGGATCAACGCTTCTGACTTTGGTGAAGCGCACGATTACACCGTAAACGTTGTAGCTGCTCCAACCTGCGCCACACCGGGAACTGTTACTATCAGCAATGTTACCAGCAGCGGCGCTACGGTAACCTGGTCGGGCACCGCATCACTGTATAGCATAGAATATGGCCCCGCGGGATTTACGCCAGGCACAGGCACCTATAGCACCACGTCATCTACCACTGAAAACCTGGGTGGGCTGAACGCCAATACCGGTTATAGTGTGTATGTCCGCGCGCTCTGCAGCACCAGCGATTCAAGCACTATATCTTCCGCTATGTTCACAACGCTTTGCGCACCTATCAATGTGCCCTATACCGAGAACTTCGATGGGGTAATCACTCCTGATATACCTGCCTGCATGACGGTGGAAGACGTGAACAATGATCAGACGACGTGGATGACTGACTCATATATAGCTTCAAGCCTTCCTAATGCTATGCACT
>DASPNB010000397.1:0-9430 GCA_035626755.1 Flavipsychrobacter sp. | reverse complement strand
TGTTAAACAGTTCTCTTTCCGTCTGGAGGTTTATTTCCTGCATTTTTCTCTGTTGATCAGAATCGAGTCCAAGATTCCTGCTCAGCTTTTCGGTTTCAGCTTTTGCTCTTTCCTCGGGTGCAAAATCTGCAATTTGCATTTGAACATTGACAGTTGCCGTAGTTGATGACCTGTTTTGAGTTGATTGTGCGCCGGCTATAACAGGAAGTCCGCAAATCAGAAACAGAGAGTAAATTGTCTTTTTCATTTTACTGGTTCTAAAATACAAAGATTAATATTGCACTGAAGCAATTTCACCTGCAAGATATAAACTTTCTCCATAATAAAAAGCTTCCATAGCGGAAGCTTTTTATTATGGAAAACGATTTGTTTATTGATTAGCCAGATAAGTAGTGTACTGAGCGGACGTAAGTATAGCCTGGTACCTTGCGTTCTTATAATCCATCAAGCTTGTTTTGCGCAGCGGGCTGGCAGCTGTACCCGCCTGATGGAGATGATCCAGCTCAATTTCAACACGTTCATTTACCTGGTGTATTTGAGTTTTCTGCTGAGGTGTAAGATTAAGCAGCTGAACCCATTTATCAGTCTCGGCTTGAGCTTTTTGCTGTATTGTAGCCTGGGATGAACCCTGTCCCTGTGATTGTGAACTAGTTGTGTTGTTAGATATCTGAGCAAAAGAAACAGTGCTAGCACCCATCACTAATAAGGCAGCAATTATTATTTTTTTCATTTTTTCCTATTTATGTATTGTTAGACGGTGATTTTGGACAAATAGTTGGTTAATTGCCTACAAATATAGCTTTTTTCTTCATTATAAATATCAGGTTGGAAGTAAATTTCGTCCTGTCAACCACCTCAAGACTCATATTGTGTTTTTCGGCAAATGACTCCATAAAAGCTCTGCTGATAAAATGTAGCTCATTCTGTATTTTATTGAATTTCAATAGCTTAGTGGACCACACTTCTGTCCGTTCGGTACCTTTATGCCTCTCTTTCAGCTCAGAAACTCCATCTCTTACAATCAGCAAACCGCCATCGTTCAGAACTGAGTAGCATTTTTCCAACAAAGACTCCTGCCGGGCCGGCAAAAGATAGTGCAGCACGTCGCTGATAATGATGCCATCGCAAGGCTCCAGCTGGTACCTGGTGACGTCAGCGTACTCAAAATTGACGCCTTCTTTCCTGAGAAAATTACCCTGGGCCGTTTCTATCTTTTCCTCATCGTAGTCTACCCCTGTAAAACGGCGGCCCGGAGCTGCCCAATGCAACATATAGGTCATGAAGCCGTATCCACAGCCAAGGTCATAAAAGCGGCCTTCGCGAGGCAGCATTTCGTGGAATTGTTCATAATAGCCTTCCAGTTTTGCCTTGATACGGCAGTACCATTCCAGGCTGGGGCCTTTGTAGGTGTAGGAACGAATGAGCTGCTCACGGAAGTATCCTGGTGTTTCGTTCTTAGCTTTTATGCGTGCAAATTCATTACGGAACCAGCGGCCGATATTTTTAGCGCGCTCCGCATAATTCTTTCCAAAAGAAGTGTCACCGGATTTGATACGCGGATAAACGTACACCGAGGAATGACCATCCTTCAGGAGCCAGTCGCCCTTTTGCATGCTGTTATTAACACCATGCAAGATAAGCGGAACTATATCCACCTGCAGTTTTTCGGCGATGAAAAATGCCCCCTTATGGAAGCGCTTGATAGTATCGTCGTAAGAACGAGTACCCTCAGGAAATACCACAACTGAGTATCCCCTATTCATTAAATCACGCAACGGTTCAATACTATCTTCTGCACCATCAGCAACGGGATAATATTCCGCCATACGTACCACAGCGCCAAAAACCGGGGAGCGCCAAACCCAGCGATTGGTGAGGAGCACGAGGTGGGGATTAAGCATAGTAGTGATCAGGATATCAAGAAAAGAGCTGTGATTGGCAATGTAGACTGCAGGCTTTGTATAGTCTTCACCGCCGGGATTGTGCACACTCTTCTTTAAGTTGCCCATGATATACATCATGCTCCAGGTATACCGACTGATCCATGTATGAAAATAGTACTTCCCTTTTTCCTTGTTGAACGGCCAGAGTTTGGTAAATATGATACCTAACACGGTAAGCACCATGGAGCCTGTAAAGAAATAAGTAAAAGCGAAAACAGAGATACCAAAACTACGCAAGGTAAAAGGCAGAAAGCCTTTGTCGGCCCGTCGCTGGATGAACCAGTTAAAGAGTAAAGGTTGCAGCGTTTGTGAAACAAAGAGCACACACAACAAGCCTGTAACTGATGTAAACGCTATAGAGCGAAGCGCGGGATGCCTGGCGAGCAATAATACTCCAAGTCCTATAATAACAGTCACCACGGATACGTAGACTGCAGCACGAATAGACCCGAGTTTATCTTTACCTGTCCGGTATTTCTCTACGAGACCATCCATGGTGAAGATGGTATAGTCATCGCCGAGGCCGAAAATGAGAGAGGAGATGATGATATTGACAATATTAAACTTAAGCCCGAGCAGGGACATCAACCCGAGTATCCAAACCCAGGAGATAACCATTGGCAGGAAAGCCATGATGGCCAGTTCTATGCGGCCATATGCTATAAGCAGTGCAAAAAACACGATAAGAGAACTGAAAAGTGCGATGCTATTGAAATCGCTCTTCAGGATTTCCACTAATTGCAAAGCACCTTGCTGCTTATCGGTAACTGTAACATCTTTGTGAGCTGAAAGATGGTTGAACACATCTTTCCTGTGTTCACGCGGCACTTTAAGTGCGGCTATTGCATGCTTCTTGTCCTTTGAAAAACCATTAGGGAACAATGACCTTAGTACAAGCGTTGATTCCTCGTCGAGCAAACCTGGTTTTGAGCGAAGCATTTGCTCAAAGGAAGAGAACGCAGCCACATTATATCCGGAGGCAGCAGCCAGTGAATTTACATTCTGAAGCAAGGTGTTTACCTTTCCCTCGTTCCAATAGGACTGCCAACGGGCCGTGCGCTCATTTTGTTCTTTGACAGATGGCAGTAAAAAGGCCGGAGAAGACACTGCCCGTAGCCAACCCTTTTCCTGCATAGATTGGATATCGGCATCAATACCTTCCAACTTTTGCAAGGCAGCTTCTTCGCTCTCCGCATTAGCCACTACGAAAACGGAACTTAGTGCAAATGCATTTGCTTCACTCACTTCTTTCTCGGACTTCCTCAGTTCAGGTGAGAGGTAGTTCAGGTGCATCAGGTCAGAATCAAACCGCGTGTTGAAACTGAAATAGAGCATAACAGGAGTGAGCAGGAAGATGAATAGTATCAGCCATTTATTTCGCTCTGGTCTCCATTTTCCAAGTCTATCAAAAATGGTAGTCCTGATCTCACTATGCTGCACGCCAAGCGGCAATTGGGGAAGGAAGATGAGTGTGCACAGGGCAGCGCCTATAAGGCTGCCGGCTGCAAAGAGGCCAAGGTCCTGAACGATGGGGGTCTCCACCAGTCGCAAAGATAAAAAGGCGGCAACGGTGGTAAAACTACCAACGGTAAGCGGCTGTGCTAAGTCCTTTACTGTTGCCCTGATATCTTTTTCCTGTCGGAGATGCGATAGAAAGTGAATGGAGAAGTCGATAGCTATGCCTAGTATAATAGCTCCTGCGCCGAGGGCCATTACAGAGATTGTACCCTGTACTAAATAAACAATAGCCAGGCCCATAGCGGCACCGTAAACAACCGGAACCAGGAGGAGCAACGGTGTCCTTTTCCTGCGGAAGAAATAAAAAGTAAGCGCCAACAGCAGCAAAATAGTAACGCTGAGTGTGACTACTGTATCGGTACGCATCTGCGATGCGTTACCGGCGGCTACAGCCGGACCTCCAAAATAAGTGAGATGAACGCCGGGATTTTCCTGTTCAAATTCAGCAACCTGCTTATCCAGCTCTGCAAAGAATCTTGAATTCTTTCCTGTTTCACCGGCAGAGTATTTGGGAGTGAGGAAGAAGGTGAGGCGCTTTTGATTGTTGGAAAAGAGATAGCCTTCGTAGGTCTCAAAAGAAGGGTCGAACTGGAGTTGTTTTAGTTTGCTCCATACGAGACCGGAAATGCCAACAGGATCCTGGGCTATGATCTGTTTGTATACCACGCCTGCGGGTGAGAGCAAAAGTCTGCGGTTGTTCTCCAAGGTCTGCTTGATCCGTTCAGGCTGAATGAGGCTGTCAATCTTTTTATAGTCCTGCCCGGTAAGAAATAAGGGCATGTAGCGGCTGAAAATGTCGGCCAATGCTTCCTCGTAACCCCCGCTGGCCTGCAGGTTTATAGTGTCAATATAGTCCCTGTCATTTGCAAGGTACCGGTCGTTGAATGTATTGACAGCGGCAATGAGGCTATCGGGATCGCTGTGATTGCTGTCCTTGAGCGTAGCCAGGAAAATGATCTGTTCCCCCGACTTAGTGTTGCTTATCACATCATTCATGGCCTTGATAGCCTTGCTATCCGGCAGCATAGTGCTGATGTCTTCCTGGAGTTTTATTCTTGCAGCGAGAAAAGCCCAGAGCCCGAAGCTGAGCAGGAACAGCGCAATAAAGAAACCTTTACGCCGCTGGAAGAAGTCGTATATGCTGACAAAAATAACCTGGAGCATTGGGGCAATGCAAAATTGACTGCGAAAATAGCGTATCTAAGCTCGCTTTTTATTCAAAATCGTTGTAGAGCAGGTATTTTTTACGAATCTTCATGAAGGTATCTATGTCCTTATTCCAGCTGTCACGTATTTCTCTCTCGGTCATACCCTGCCGGATCTGCTTCTGAAGCTCAGCTGTTCCTGCAAGCTTATCGAAGAAATTGTTGGCGTTGAAGAAATTGTCCTTATCGGGATACCAGTTGTAGGCCTTGAGCAGCCATTTGATATTGAAGATACTTTCATTCTTTCTCAATGCTTCCTTGTCCGTTTCGGCAACCAGCTGACCATAGCATTCTTTGCCCTCATAAAGTGGCTTTGAGGCGCCAGTGGTGCTGTGAGGAGTGAAGCTATACCCGGCTTTCTCTTTCAGATCGGGATGCCCCCATTGCTGGAAGGGCTTGTCGGTGCCCCGCCCTACGCTAATCACTGTACCCTCAAAAAGACAAAGCGATGGATACAAATAGATAGCGGCCATGGTTTTTAGATTCGGTGAAGGAGGAACCGGGAGAGAATATAGAGTCTCATGATCGTAATTTTCACAGGAAACCACGGTGAGCCTGGCTTTTTCAGCTGAGTTGAACCATTTTTCGCCCTTCAGCATTCGGGCATACTCCCCTGCTGTCATACCATATACTACCGGGACCGGCTGCATGCCAACAAAAGAGCGCAGGCTTTTATCGAGCACGGGACCGTCCACATAGTGACCGTTAGGATTAGGCCTGTCGAGAACCATTATTTCCTTTCCATTTTCGGCACAGGCTTCCATGGCATATTCCAGGCTGGAGATATAGGTATAAAAACGCACGCCTACATCCTGGAGGTCATATATAAGGACGTCTATATCTTTTAGCTGTTCTTTTTTAGGCTTTTTATTATCACCGTAAAGAGACACAATAGGCAAACCCGTCTTTTTATCCTTGCTATTGCCGACGTGTTCGCCTGCATCTGCACTGCCTCGAAATCCATGTTCAGGTGTGAATACTCTTACCACTTTTACTTTGTTTTTTAGTAATACATCCAGCAGGTGTTCATCACCTACTACCGAGGTTTGATTCACCAGTATTCCTACACGTTTGCCTTTAAGTTTAGGCAAATAGATATTAGTTCTTTCAGCACCTGTAATAACGGCCGGAGCCTTGACAGGCCTTATTTTTTTGCCAGCCGGTTGCGACCGGGAGCCAAGCGGTAAAACAGAAAAGACCAGCAGCAAGACAAGCAGGAATGAGCGGTACATAAAGCGAATAAAATTTTCATAAAGATAATTCCAACCCATTTATATTATTCTCTTAACTTGCGGCTAAATCGGAATAATTAAACTTATATTCATGGCACAAGTAAAATCAGGCGATACAGTTCGCGTTCACTATCACGGAAAACTCACAAACGGCACTACATTCGACAGCTCTGAAGGACGCGAACCACTTGAATTTACAGTGGGCAGCGGGCAGGTGATCAAGGGTTTTGATGATGCAATGCTGGACATGAATATCGGCGATAAAAAGACAGTAAACATCCCTGTAGATAACGCATATGGTCAGCGTAGTGATGATATGATGATGGAGTACCCCCTGGCTGAGTTTCCCGCAGAAATGAAACCTGAAATAGGCATGGAACTGCATATGAGTGATAACATGGGTAATGTATTTCCTGTAGTGATCATGGAAATAAAAGAGGATAGCGTAGTACTTGATGCCAACCACCCACTAGCAGGCGAGGACCTGGTCTTTGAAATAGAGCTGGTTTCAATAGCATAATTATATTTGATATTTATATGCCGGATGCAACGTGCATCCGGCTTTTTTATTGCCGGGCAATCATCCACATCGTGTTGATTATTGTTATTTGGCCTGCAATTTGCTTTCCTTATATTTGCCCAAAGCGTTTTTGTTCATGGTTCTATTGTCTTTACTGTTACAGGTAGATTCAGCTGCGCAGGCGGCTGCAGCGGTACAAACCCCGGCTCCTGAAGAAATATCATTACTGGCTTTGCTGATGGAAGGTGGTGTACTGATGATACCCCTTCTTCTATGCTCTATATTGCTGGTATATGTATTTGTGGAGCGCCTTATGGTGATCCGCAGGGCATCCAGGCTTGATCCCGTATTTATGGCAAGGATACGTGAGCAGGTGACCACCGGAAACCTGCAAGGCGCCAAATCGCTTTCAAAAGGATTTGACAACCCGATCGCCCGCATGATAGACCGCGGCCTCAACCGCATAGGCAAACCGATCGACCATATAGAAAAATCGATGGAGAGCGTTGGCAAACTGGAAGTATATAAGATGGAGAAGAATATTTCTATTCTCTCTACTCTTGCCGGTATTGCTCCCATGTTCGGTTCCCTGGGTACTATTGCCGGTATGATCATATTGTTCTTCAATGTGCAGCACCAGGGCTTTTCACTGGAAAGCATCGCAGGCGGTATCTATACTAAGATGGTGACTTCGGCAGTTGGTTTGATCATCGGCTTGCTGGCATATGTGGCGCACAACTACCTGAACGCCCAGATCAACAAAAATGTTAACAAGATGGAGGCCGCCTCCGTTGAATTCTTAGACATATTACAGGAACCGGCACGCTAATCTGCGCTTATGAATCTGAGAAAACATCTGAGGGACAACCCGGAGCCGCATACAGGAGCGTTGAATGATATTCTTTTCATCCTGCTGCTGTTCTTCCTGATCATATCTACTTTGGCTAATCCCAATGTGGTGAAGCTCACCATTCCACGCGCTCAAAGCGATACCAAAGCCAAGCAAACTGTGGTGGTGTCGGTAGATGCGCAGCAGCGGTTCTTTGTTGGTACTACTGCCACTATCCCCGACTCTCTTCAGTCTGCTATATCACGGATCGTTGCAAAGTCGGATGATGCGGAACCCACTGTGGTGATAAATGCCGACAAAAATGCCACCGCTGATAACATCGTTACTATTATGAAGGCTGCAAGGGCATTGAAGCTCCGCACTGTACTGGCAGTAGACAAAGAAAAGTAATCCACATATAGCGGAAACATCATCCCTGCTTGCTTATTTTTGTTTTAAACGCACATCATAGGCAGCTACACTTCCATATTAGACAGCCCGATAGAATACCTGAAAGGTGTAGGTCCGCAACGTGGAGAAATGCTGCGTAAAGAGTTGCAGATAACTACCCCGGGCGATCTGCTGTATCATTATCCCTACCGGTACTTTGACCGTACGGAGCTTACTAAAATAGCAGATGTCAGCCCGGCTGCTGACTATGTGCAGATAGCAGGAACACTGGTAAATATCTACGAAGAAGGTGTCGGCCACAAAAGCAGGCTGGTTGCCACGCTTTATGATGACTCGGGAAAAATAGAACTGGTATGGTTCCAGGCTAAGTGGGTGAAGAAATCCCTGAAAGAAAATGAACGCTATGTAGTATTTGGAAGAGTTGCGGAATTCAATGGTTACCTGAATATTCCCCATCCTGAAATAGAACTTTGGAGCGCAGCTACTTCCGTTGCAGGGATGCAGCCGATGTATCCCACAACCGAAAAACTGAAATCGAAAGGACTCACTAATCGCTCCTTTGCAAAAATAACGCAGGTGGTCATAGCCGGACTAACACCCGGCGATGTACCTGAAATATTGCCTGGTCATATCATTAACGAATACAAACTTTGCAGCCGTTTCAACGCAATAAAATGGGTGCACTTCCCTGATACCCAGGAACACTTAAATGCAGCAAGACATCGGCTGAAATGGGAGGAATTGTTTGCTTCGCAGATACTCATAGCAAGGGTAAGGCTTCAGCACACCATACAGCCGGGATATATATTTGAGACTGTAGGTGATCACTTTAATGAATTCTACAAGAATCATTTGCCCTTTGAGCTTACCGGAGCACAAAAACGTGTACTGAAAGAAATAAGAGTAGACACTACCACGGGGAAACAAATGAACCGCCTGTTACAGGGAGATGTTGGCAGTGGAAAAACAATTGTAGCCATCATGTCGATGTTACTGGCCATGGACAATGGCTTCCAGGCTTGCCTGATGGCGCCAACGGAAATATTGGCGCAGCAACATTTCCAGAGCATCTCTGAGCTCCTGGAGCAGATGCAAATACCGATACGATTGCTTACCGGAAGCATTAAAGGCAAAGAGCGCAAGGAAATACTGGCAGCGCTTGCTGATGGCTCCCTACCCTTTGTGGTGGGCACGCATGCTTTGATAGAAGAAAGCGTACAATTCAAAAATTTAGGTCTGGCAGTGATAGATGAACAACACCGCTTTGGTGTGGGACAACGCGCACGACTGTGGGAGAAAAATGAGAAAGCTCCACATGTATTGGTAATGACAGCGACACCAATACCACGCACACTGGCGATGACCCTTTACGGAGATCTTGACGTATCAGTAATAGACGAACTGCCGCCGGGAAGGCAGGAAATAAAAACCGTCCATAGAAACGAAATGCACCGTGCGCGGGTGATGCATTTTATACGAAGCGAAATAGATAAGGGACGGCAAGCCTATATAGTTTATCCCCTGATAGAGGAATCGGAAAAGATGGACTATGAAAGCCTGATGGCCGGCTTCGAGCAGGTGAAGGTCTTCTTTCCTGAAGATAAATACAACATCGCCATGGTGCATGGCCGCCAGGAAGCACAGCTTCGCGAGCGAAACATGCAACGCTTCGTAAGAGGTGAGGCACATATATTAGTGGCAACAACGGTGATAGAGGTGGGGGTAAACGTACCCAATGCCTCGGTAATGCTGATAGAAAGTGCCGAACGTTT
>DASPNB010000396.1:0-2370 GCA_035626755.1 Flavipsychrobacter sp. | reverse complement strand
GGGTATATACGCTCTCACCATATATACTGTCAGTACCGCGCCAATCTTTATTCCAGTCCATCTGTCCGCCCCACCGGTCTTCCCAAACATACCTGGCAGCCAGCGACGTCACCCTGCCTTCTTCGCGTTCCAGGCTTAGTTTATTGAACACAGATATCCTGTCCTGCAAGGTAAGGTCCGTAAAACCATCCCCGTTCTTATCGAAGGGCTTATTGTAATTGTAATAGCTCACGCCGGTCATATTGTTCAACCTGCCCATGCTGAACTTGCCTGACACATCCATATTGTATTCCTGCCAGGTGGTACCCATCACATCCAGGCTGAGTATGGGTGCGCGTTCGGGTTTCTTGGTGATAACATTGATAACGCCACCCATAGCTTCAGAACCATATAACGATGACGCCGGACCCTTCACTACCTCCAGCCTTTCCACAATGCTGTTAGGTATTCCGCTCAAACCGTAAACTGTCGCCAGTCCGCTTACTATTGGCATACCATCTATAAGAATCATTGTGTACGGCCCTTCCATCCCATTTATATGTATATCGCCTGTATTGCACACATTACAGTTGACCTGCGGCTGTACGCCATTCACAATGCCTAACGCGTCAAACAGGTTAGGTGTCGGATTTTTCTTAAAGAATTGCGGAGTGAATATTTCTACCGGAATAGGACTGTCCATCCGGCTTACCTCTTTCATAGTGCCGGTTACTACCACTTCATCCATAGTACCATTAGGTACCAGGACTATATTATAGTTGCTTTTATTCGCTGTTATATCCAGGGTATCAGACTTATAGCCCACATAACTAACAACTATCTTATTGGTAGTTACAGGCACATTCAATTCAAAAAGCCCTTGTTCATCAGCATTAGTACCTATTGATGCTCCCGGTACTATTATTGTAGCAAAAGGCACAGGCTGATTGCTATGGGCATCGTACACTGCGCCCTTCACAAGCTTTTGCGCATCTGCGCCCAAAGCTGTTAACAAGAGTATTATGGTAAAAACTATTTTCATTTACACGTTTACTACACGCAAAATTATACTTTTAGACTAATCTAACAAAATTATTTTGTTAATCGAGTAGTTAATGTGATAGCTAATTGAGCCAGTCCCTCCTTAAAGTACCACAAACATAAGATATTCCATTGATTATAAAATAAATATAAGCATATGAAAGTAATAATAGAACGAATTGCGGGAAGTCAAAGCGATACTGGCTAAACACACTCATGGAAACTACGGTCAGAAGGACATATTTAAAACTATTAGTCTATAGTATCGCACGGCTCCTTAATTAACCATAACAAATCCACATATTTACCGCATAAAAAATATGCTGATATTCAACTTTTCCATCCAACGGACATGGACGGCAACAGTAATATTGCGTTTGGAGTTATTAACATCTGCGGATAAGTAAATATCTACGTTTGCGGGAATGATGCGAATTTTAATGTACACCAACGACTGCATGTATGGAAGTGAGTGTGACCCTTGCAGATATCGAAGACGCCCGCGACCTGTTTCTGCTGGCCAAAGACAGGCTGTTAGACGTCAATGACTGGGGACATTTATTTCCGGGTAGTTACAACATTAGTCTTACTGACCGAAAGGGTCGTCCCCTGCACCGCAGCGCTCATGTAGATGATATGATCTATATAGCTGTTGACAACGGCTCAGGAATGTGGATAAGCATCAGAACCATACAATACGACTTATTCCCTGATATAGAAAGCGAATTGATATCCATGTTACTGCAACCGGCTCATTCTCCATCTGGCCTTAGTACAGGCGCCTACCCTATGCGCGAGGAGACCATCCTGATAAAAAGGGAAAGCACTACCCTTACGGCACATTGCAATGCCGGTAATGAGTTGCCTGAATCTCGCGACAGAAACCCCAATGCACATCTGAATACGGACTTTGACCTGCATCCCGCCCTGAACATTTTGCAGGCCGATTTGCAGGGTCTACTGAAAGGACTAATAACAGTAAATGGACATGGATAACATTATATACCTATCAGTTATTCTAATGGTCGCCATTTTTTTCTGACCGTCAATAAGCAGAACTTTGGCGCCTGTAATGAAGAAGGAAGAACGATCGATATTACTGCTGCTGGCATCTGTCAACTTTACCCATATCATGGATTTTATGATCATGATGCCACTGGGCAATTTCCTGATGCCGCATCTTAACATAAATGCGCAACAGTTTTCCATGCTGGTTGCTGCATACACTTTCAGTGCAGCTGCAGCCAGCTTTTTTGCCGCATCTCTGGTAGACAGGTTCGATAGAAAAGGTTTATTGCTTTTTGCCTATGGCGGGTTTTTGTTGTGCACCTTGCTTTGTGCCCTTTCAGG
>DASPNB010000395.1:0-8554 GCA_035626755.1 Flavipsychrobacter sp. | reverse complement strand
CGACGATCCAGCCGGTAGCATTTGCTGAAAGGCCGGTGCATCCGCAGATAAAGATCGAAAAGCAAGGTACGGAGCATGTGCTTGCAGTGGAATGGCTGCTTGGGACGTCTATTGTTCCTTTCAGCGAAGTGGAGCAGCTGAACGCGGCTCTGCTGGTGCATGATTTTACACTACACTGTATTGCTTCCATACCGGAACTGAGACTAATAGAAGAGTTTTTGCCGAAAGGTGAACTGCGCATTGGTGCGGAAGAGTGGCCGGCATTCCTGAGCGAGAAGGTGATGGACTGGAACACCATTGTTCATATGGAGTTTGCCGATGAACTGGTGGAGCATGTGGTGACGGTAAAGCCTGCATACAGGCTGTACCTGCAGGAGCGCGAACAAATGTTCGTGATGCAACCGGCATTTGTTTACAACGATATAGAAATAAAATGGGGCTTCAGCGGAAGTGTGATACAACCGCACAACGGCGTGGTGAAAATAGTGGAGCGCGATGATACCGCAGAGCTGCAATTCACACATATGCTGCGCAACCTGCATAGCGATATGCAGCAGAGTGCCCGCGATCATTTCTTTTACTTGCCCGGTAGCTCGGTGCTGGCTAATAACTGGTTCTTCCGCTTTACGGAAGTGATGAAGGAATGGGACGTGGAACTGTTCGGCTTTGAGCGACTGAAGAACCTGCGTATTAATGCCAACAAGCCTGAAACACGCGTACAGGTAAGTAGTGGTATAGATTGGTTTGATGCTTCGGTAGAAATAGTTTTCGGCGACCAGTCGGTCACTATAACTGAAGTGAAGAAAGCCCTGGCTGAGAAAGCCAACTTTGTGAAGCTACAGGACGGTTCTATAGGATTGCTGCCGGAGGACTGGATCAACAAGTACTCCCTGCTGCTGAAAATGGGCGAGTCGAAGAACGGTAAGCTGCGCATTAAGAAGTTTCACTTCTCGGTACTCGATGAACTGCTTTCTGAGATAGATGAAGAGGCATTACAACAGGAGCTGGAGCAAAAAAAAGAAAGACTTTCGGAAATAATATCGAGCGACTTTGGCGCTGTGAGTCCCCCTGAACACCTGAAAGCCGAGCTGAGACCGTACCAGCTGGCAGGTTTCCAATGGCTGGTGTTCCTGAAGGAAGCAGGCTGGGGTGGTATACTGGCCGATGACATGGGTCTTGGTAAGACCGTACAGGCACTGGCTTTCTTCCTGCACAGTAAGGGGAAGAATCCCGATGCAAAATTCCTCGTGGTATGTCCTACTACATTGATGTATAACTGGGAGAATGAAATAAAGAAGTTTTCACCTGTGCTGGCGCATTTTATACACCATGGGCCTAAGCGTTCAGCTTCAGCCAAGGCTTTTGACCCATATGATATAGTCATCACTACTTATGGTACCATGCGTAGTGATATCAAGATGTTTAAAGACATAGAATTCGACCAGATAGTGCTGGATGAATCGCAGTCGATAAAGAACCCGCAGTCGCAGGTGGCTAAGGCTTCGCTGCTACTAAGTGCGAAGAACCGCATAGCCCTGAGTGGTACGCCAATACAGAATAACACCTTTGACCTGTATGCGCAAATGAATTTTCTTAATCCCGGTTTGCTGGGCAGCAGGGAGTTCTTCATGAATGAATTTGCTACGCCTATTGATAAGTTCCAGGAAGATGAAGTGAAGCAGCAACTGAAAAAACTGACCTATCCGTTCCTCCTTCGGCGGACCAAAGAACAAGTAGCCAAAGACCTGCCTGAAAAAACAGAAACGATACTCTTCTGCGAAATGGGTAAGGACCAGCGTAAGATATACGAAGCCTACCGTAACAGCTACAAGGCACAGATACTGGGCATGATAGAGGAGCGCGGAATAGAGCGCTCACAGATGCACATACTGCAGGGCCTTACCAAGCTGCGGCAGATATGCGATTCACCGGCTATACTGAATGAGGAAGATAAGTTCCCGAACCACTCGGTGAAGCAGGACGAGCTGATGCGCGAGATAATGGAGAATGTAGGCAACCACAAGGCGCTGATCTTCTCGCAGTTCCTGGGAATGCTGGCACTCATCAGGCAGCAACTGGAAGAGCAGGGTATACCATATGCTTACTTTGACGGCAGCACTACCTCTACACAAAGGGAGGTGGCTATACAGGAATTCCAGAACAATGAAGACTGCCGTGTGTTCCTGATATCGCTGAAAGCGGGTGGTATAGGTCTTAACCTTACGGCTGCTGACTACGTATATATCGTAGACCCGTGGTGGAACCCGGCAGTGGAGCAACAGGCTATTGACCGTACGCACCGTATAGGTCAGACCAAGAACATCTTTGCTTACCGACTTATCTGTAAGGATACCATAGAGGAGAAGATGCTGCAGCTGCAGGAGCGCAAGCGCGCACTCGCTTCAGAACTGGTATCGGACGATAGTGCTTTCCTGAAGAAGCTGACAAGGGAGGATATTGACTTTTTGTTCAGCTAACCGTCTGAACCGGGATTTGGGGAGATTAAGGGATTAACCGGGCTGTTTTTGATCGTTTATTTATCACCATAATTTTCAGCAGTTTTTTGTCTTAAGTAAGGGCCGCTTTCCATGAGAGGGTATTTTATGTAATTTGTAGGGAATACGCACCTATGAGAACATCAATTCTTAGTGTAGTCTGTATAGTTTGCTTGTTTTTTCTTTCTTCTTTTCTGCCGAAGGATAAAGTAGTTCCTGGATTTGATTACCGGGAAATGGGGTATAGCCAGCCAACAGCTTTTATTTATCATGTGGTGCACAAGACACAGTATGCTACCTGGGAGGATAGTGCGGGCTTGTTTTGTTCCGACAACGTGTTCAATTCCGCGCCAGGAATGACCACAACAGAGTGGACCTTCCTGGCAGGAGATAGTACCGGAGCTTTTTGGGTAGACAGAAGTAAGCAATCGAGGCACTCTTTTACTGAGGGAACAGCCACCCGAGATACTTTTCTTTTTATGCATCCGGCTAGGGCATGTTATGGCGAACTGCAATGCTGCCCTTATCCCTATTTTGAAAATAAGGCGGAATGGACATGGGACTTTGAAGTGGGAGAGGCCTGGAACGTAGGGCCATTATTCCCGATAAAGGGCAAAGAGCGCTTTTACATGAACTATAAATGGGTGGAGGGAAGGAAGGCCTTTGAAACTCCGATGGGGCCTTTATCCTGTGCACGTGTGGATGCTACCTGCCGATCGACGTTTGGAGTGTCTACAGCTACCTATTACCTGCATGAAACTTATGGTTTGGTGCATTTTTCTGTTTCTGCCTTAGATAAGGAATTTTTTGAGTTCAGCCTGATCAAGAAAGTGAATGGTCGCAAGGAGATGTCGAAGATATACCATCATTTCGCTTATGGCTGGTCTGCACCTGACATTCGACGACAGTTGGAGCAGGTGCTGGGAACAAAATGAAGTTGACTAGCCAATTAATTTGCCTATTTCTTTACCGTGGTTTTTCCGGCGAGTAGTTTCCAGCCGTCCGTTCGTTTTACTACCATGGCGTTCTCAAAGAGCATATGAGATGTTGTTTTGCCGGAGGTGTCGGTTTTAGTGGAATGGACTGTAGCTGTGTACATGGCGCTGGTGTTGGAGATAGGGAGTATTTCGAGTGAGTCGTAGACATTATTTATGGACCGGAATCGTGGCGCATTTCTTTTTAAGATGGCCGCCACAGAATCATAAGCTATCGAATCGTTGTAGCCGGGCGGTATCCAATAAAAATCTGCGGAACTATCCAGGTATCTGAACTCAGCTAATAAGCCATTTTCTTTTATATCCTCGCTGTAGCGCTGTATCATCTGCTCTACTTCGGCTGCCACCTGCCTTTGCTCTGCTTTTGTTAGGGGACTACGGTTCCCGCAGGAGGCGAGGAAAAGGAAGATAAATGATATGCCAAGCAGGTGCTTCATACTCAAAGATAAAAAAGCCCCGCCAAACAGGGCAGGGCTTTTCAATTCTATAAACTAGCGCAGCTTAAAGTGCCAGGTCTGCATCATTGTCCTGTGCAGGCTGTTGCTCTTGTTGCTGTGGCTGTTGTTCTTTTGCTTCAGTATTGTGCTCGCGCTTCGGACGGTCGTCACGACGCTCACCACGATCGCGGTTGCCACCTTCACGACGGTCTCCGCCACCACCGCGGCGGTCACCACCACGGTCACGGTTGCGGTCACCATCACGGCGCTCAGGACGCTCACGACGTTCGCGCTGTTCCGGTTCTACATAACCTTCAGGCTTATCCATCAGGGCCTTGCGGCTCAGGCGGAGTTTACCGGTCTTAGGATCTGTACCTACCAGCTTGATCTTTATCTTGTCACCTTCGCTCAGTACACCTTCCAGTGAATCGAGGCGGCTCCAGCTGACTTCAGAGATATGCAGCAAGCCCTGCTTGCCCGGCATGAACTCGACGAAGGCACCGAAAGGCATGATAGATTTTACTACGCCTTCGTACACCTCACCGACTTCCGGTACGGCAACTATGCTCTTAATGCGGCGCATAGCAGCATCAATATCTTCTTTGTTGGCAGCAAATACTTTCACTACACCACCTACACCGTCTACCTCTTCAATGTTGATGGTAGTTTTGGTTTCGCGCTGCATTTCCTGTATGATCTTACCACCCGGTCCGATAACAGCGCCAATGAACTCACGATCGATGATGATCTGCTCAATGCGCGGAGTGTGTGGTTTCAGTTCAGGGCGGAAAGCAGGCATATTGGCGTACATAGCATCCAGTATGTGCAGGCGGCCGGCACGGGCTTGTTCCAGCGCCTGTGTCAGTATCTCCTGGCTCAGGCCATCTACTTTGATATCCATCTGGATACCGCAGATACCATCGCGTGTACCGGTAACTTTAAAGTCCATGTCACCCAGGTGATCTTCATCGCCAAGGATATCTGTAAGGATTGCTACTTTCCCATTCTCGCCAGAGATAAGACCCATAGCCACACCGCTTACGTGCTTAGGAACAGGAACACCTGCATCCATCAGCGCCAGTGAACCGGCACAAACAGTAGCCATAGATGAAGAACCGTTAGACTCCAGTATGTCTGATACGATACGTACAGTATAAGGATAGTCGGCAGGCATCATTTGCTTCAGCGAGCGCATAGCCAGGTTACCATGTCCTACTTCACGACGACCCGGTCCGCGCATAGGCTTAGTTTCGCCTGTAGAGAACGGAGGGAAGTTGTAGTGGAGTATGAACTTCACATAGTCGGATGTAGCAGCTGTTTCTATCAGCAGTTCATCTTCAGATGTACCTAATGTAACAGTAGTTAATGATTGCGTTTCACCACGAGTGAACAAAGCTGAACCGTGCGGAGAAGGCAGGAAGTCTGTTTCTATGGTCAGCTGGCGAACAGTAGTAAGATCACGGCCATCGAGACGAACGCGGTCGTTCAGCATCATGTCACGAACTACTTTCTTTTCTACATCGTGGAAATAAGTTTTTACCAGTGCTGCGTCTTCGTCGCTCAGTTCACCTTCGGTGAGTGAAGCAATGAACTCTTCGTGGATCGCTTTCAGTGCTTCACGGCGTTCGTGTTTGCCTAAAGCACCTTTGGCAACAGTATACATTTTATCAGCGGCGAAAGCGCGGATACGCTCTTCCAGTGCATCATTGGTATATGGCTTAGGATATTCACGCTTAGTGGTAGCGCCTACCAGGTCGCGGAGTTGTTCTTGAATCTTCACCTGTGCGCGGATAGCATTGTGGCCCAGTTCTATAGCCCTCAGCAGGTCAACTTCCTGGCATTCCCGTGCCTGGCCTTCCACCATCATGATGTTCTTTTCAGTAGCAGCGATGATGAAATCGAGGTCTGCGTCCTTCAGCTCAGTGCGGTAAGGATTGATCTTGAATTCGCCGTTGATGCGTGCAACACGTACTTCAGAGATGATCTCCTGTATAGGCACGTCAGAAACTGCAAGAGCAGCAGAAGCCGCTAAGCAAGCCAGTGAATCGGGCATTACTTCGGGATCAGAAGATATCAAAGTTACCAGAACCTGTACTTCGCACAGGTAATCGTCAGGGAACAGAGGGCGCAGAGCGCGGTCTATCAAACGGGATATCAGTATCTCTGAGTCGCTCAGGCGGCCCTCACGTTTGAAGAACGAACCCGGTATACGTCCGGCAGATGCAAATTTTTCCTGGTAGTCTACAGTGAGCGGGAAGAAAGATTGACCCGGTTTTGGCTCGGGATTAGCAACGACAGTGGCCAGCAACATACAGTTGCCCATGCGTACAACGACAGCGCCGTCGGCCTGGCGGGCCAGTCTCCCCGTTTCTATGCTTATTTCGCGACCATCGTCCAGCTTAAAGGACACGGTTTTGGGGTTTGGAATCATAAAATATAATTTAAATATGTTCAGAAAAAACTATTCCCAACCGTGGGGTTGGGAATAGCCATGTGGGTTCCGCTTATTTACGGATACCAAGTTTTTCGATCAGCGCGCGATACGAAGTAAGATCAGTTTTGCTCAGGTACTGGAGCAGACGCTTACGACGACCAACGAGTTGCATTAACCCGCGTTGAGTGGAGAAATCTTTTTTATTTTGTTTCAGATGAGCAGAGATATGATTCATACGCTCTGTCAGCATTGCGATTTGTGCTTCAATTGAACCGGTGTTTTTTTCGCTTCCACCGTGTGTTTTAAAAATGTTTGCTTTCTTTTCGGCAGCTAAATGAGACATTACATCAAAATTTTATAATAAACGACACTTTTTCAGGCTGCAAATATAGGCTTTATTATTCAATAAAGGCCATTCTATTGCTATAATTTCATATTACAGTTAATATATGGCAAAAACGATCATCTATATTGTTTTGCACATTGTTTTCATGTGATATTTCTGGGGATAAAAACGGTCTGGCATTAATTTATTGTCAACTAAATTGCAAACAACAACAACAAACGGAGACAAAATGGGTTCATATAGCATCGGAGAAGCGCTTAACCTGCTACTGGAGAAGAGCAAGTGGAAGCCGAAAGTAAACGAAGTGCGCCTCAGGGACGATTGGGAGCTGATCGTTGGTAAAACTGTGGCGAAATATACCCGGAATATTAACCTCTACAATGGCATCCTTACTGTCTACACCGATGTAGCACCTCTTAAGCAAGAGCTTACGATGGGGAAGGAGCAACTCAAGAATAACATTAATGAATATCTCGGTGAGATAGCGGTGTATGATGTGATAATTAAATGATCTGAACCACGATTAACATGATTTTTTAGGATTACCTTGATCTTTCGATCAAGGTAATTTTTTTACCAAGCAATCAAGTTCAGTTAAAAAATCTTCATCATTTCACTGAAACATGAAACCTCGTAAGTGGGTTTCTTGTCGTGCGTTTTTTTGGAGGGATTGTAATAGACCTGGTCCCAGCCGGCATTGTGGGCACCGAGCACATCTATTTCGAGGGCATCGCCTATCATAATGCAATTGTGAACTTCTGCACCCGTGGCTTTGAGGGCATAGTCAAAAATCTCGCGATGAGGTTTCAGGCTATTGCTTTTTTCAGAAGTAATAACATGCTGGAAGTATGGTGATATGCCTGAGTACTGCATCTTAAGCCACTGTGTTGTTTCAAAGCCATTTGTGATGAGGTGCATCACATAGCGATCCTTGCAGTGATCTAAAATTTCTTTGGCGTAGGGGAGTAAAATGGTTTGTGTAGGCAGTATCTCCAGGTAAGCAGTGCTCATTTCGTGGGCCAGGGCTGTGTCGCCTATCTTAAAGTCGATAAGGGTTAGCCAAAGCCTTTTCCAGCGTAGCTCTTCCCGCTTTATGTAGCCGTTTCGGAAACGTTCCCAGAGTTTGTCGTTGTGAATGGTGTAGGCCTTAAAGAAGGCATCAAAATCTGTAATGCCCCTGTCGGCAAGCTTGTATTCAGCATGCAGTTGCTTCAGCGTCAATTCTGAATTGCGATCAAAATCCCAGAGTGTATGATCGAGATCAAAAAACAGGTGTTTGTATTCCTTCTTCACAGCCGCAAAGTTACTTGATATTGATGTGTAGTACTTGTTATAAAAAAATTACCTTGACCGGAAGATCAAGGTAATCTTAACGAATCACGACGAGCGTGGTTCTGAAATATTATTTCTTGCGATGGTAGATCTTATCGTCGACGAATTCTGTCAATGATTGCAGACCCGGGTTGGCCATACGCTCATAAATGCGTGATATTTCTATCTGCTCTTTATTCTCGTGAATTTCTTCCAGGCTGTCGGTATGGCTGGCAAATTCTTCGAGCTTGTTATGCAGCTCTTCCTTCAACGATATGTTGATCTGGTTGGCACGTTTTGCAATGATGGCGATAGATTCATAAACATTACCTGTCTTGCTCTTGATAACGTTCAGATCTTTCGTTTCGGCAACATTCGCAGTATTAGCGCTGATTTGACGTCTTAGCCTGCTCATTTTGTAGTTGTTTGATGTTGTTTTGTGATAATGTTGCATATCTCTCAGCGTCCTTGGTTAAGGAGCTTTCGGGATAGCGGTCGTAGAAGTCATTCACTTCATTGATAACCTGTTCGTACCT
>DASPNB010000394.1:0-3669 GCA_035626755.1 Flavipsychrobacter sp. | reverse complement strand
TTTGCATACAGAAAGGAGATATGCAACGAAGTTTTTCTGTGACCACGGAAGTGCATTTCCGTTCACTTACTGCTGAGCAGATAAAACACTATGTTGCTGACTACAAGCCATTTGATAAAGCGGGAGCGTATGCTATACAAGAATGGATAGGCGTGATAGGGATAGAGAAGATAGATGGTGACTACTATAGCGTGATGGGATTGCCGATAGGAGAGGTGGTGAAGGTGTTGTCTGAACCGGGATTTGGGGGGATTTAGGGATTTGCCGGGCTTTTTTTGAATTGATCTCAGATCCAATTAATAAACTTTGCGAAGGCAATGAAGGCAGAAATGGAGATCACCGTTTTTAGGATCATGTTAATCGTTCTATCCTTAATAAAATAGTTGATCAAACCATTGATCACCAATGGCGGCCAAGTGAGTATAACAATAGTGTATAAACCTGCGAAAAATCCCCAACCTTCCGGTCCCGGATAAATTATATAATAGAGTGCAAATCCCAAGAAGAATAAACTCAGAACAATAAGTGGGTTTAAAAACACTCTTAGCTTTTCCATTTATAGTTGTTGAATATCTATAAAGCTAAAGATCCAAAACAAAAACGGAGCGAAATTCCGCCCCGTTTTTGTGTACGTAAAATATTGTTTATCGTAAGTCGACCACTTCTACGCCGGGATATTTCTTTTTGTCGAAGGCGAAGTAAGTGTCTTGTACTGCCGGGTTAGGCGTGAAGTTGGAGATCTGGTATTCGTATTTGTTACCGTTCTTTTCCCAGACATTACCGCCAACGATGGTGCTCGTCTTTTGGTCAATGGCCAATTCTACCTTGCTGAATTGTTTTGATTTGCTGTTAGGAACCATTTCAACGATATCGCAATTCTTAGCGCCAACTTTTTTTGTACCCTTATATTTGTAGGTATATTCTTTATCGTAAAAGTTAGTAAAGAGCTTAGCAGGAGAAAGCGTCTGCTCATCGGGATTGAAACTGCTCACCTGCACTTCGTTGGCATCCTTCATATATGTCCAGATGGTTTTGCCGTCGCTGATGATCTCCTGCCTGTCGAGCGTAACACGGTATTTCTGACCTTTCATGGTGAAAGTGCCTTTCCTGGTGTCTCTTGCTTTTCCGTTAGGGCCTGCGAGGATCAAGGCAAAATTTGCCTTTAATGATTTGAGTGAATTGATCTTCTTACTTACTGATTCCAGGATCGTCTTTGCCTTCGCATCATTCTGTGCCATCACGGGCTGTGCTGAAAGTAGCAGGGCTGCAATGGCTACACTTAGGATCTTTTTCATTTACTGTTGCTTCAAAAATTTTAATTAACGATTCAATTGTTGTTTGACTGACTTAATAGTCAATAGTTTAAATATTGTTATCCAAAAACTGTTCCAAGTCCATTATTGACTTAAATATGACATCTCTTGGCTTCGATCCACGGGCAGGACCTACAATGCCTGCCGCTTCCAGCTGGTCCATAATGCGACCTGCGCGATTGTAACCAAGGTTAAACCTGCGCTGGAGCATAGAAGTAGAGCCGGACTGGTTGGTAACAACGAACTTGGCGCAGTCTTCAAAGAGGTCGTCACGTTCTGTCAGGTCCACTGTCTTATTGTCCTCTTCGTCGCCTTCATATTCAGGAAGTTCGAATGCAGATGGATAGCCGCGTTGGGCACCGATGAACTCTACCACGTTCTCAACTTCAGGAGTATCTACGAAAGCGCACTGCAAACGAAGCAGCTCGCTGCCGTGGGAAACAAGCATGTCGCCACGGCCTATCAGTTGCTCTGCACCTCCCGCATCCAGGATAGTACGTGAATCGACCTTAGCGGATACCTTAAAGGCGATACGCGCCGGGAAGTTGGCCTTGATAGTACCCGTAATTACGTTTACCGAAGGACGCTGAGTTGCAATGATCAGGTGTATACCTACGGCACGCGCCAGCTGAGCAAGACGTGCAATAGGAACTTCTACTTCCTTACCGGCAGTCATGATCAGGTCGGCGAACTCATCTACAACCAATACGATGAAAGGCAGGTATTTATGACCGTGCTCGGGATTGAGCCTGCGGGCGATGAACTTGTCGTTGTATTCTTTTATGTTACGCGCACCTGCTTCTTTCAGGAGCTCGTAGCGGTTATCCATTTCAATACAAAGTGCGTTGAGCGTGTAGATAACTTTTTTAGTATCGGTGATGATCGCCTCTTCTTCGTTAGGAAGTTTGGCCAAGAAGTGTTTCTCGATGGTGCGGTAAATAGAAAGCTCTACCTTCTTAGGGTCCACCATCACGAACTTAAGCTGCGATGGATGCTTCTTATAGAGCAATGAAACGAGGATAGCATTGATACCAACTGATTTACCCTGGCCTGTAGCACCCGCCATCAGCAAGTGCGGCATGGTAGCAAGGTCAACGATATAGTTTTCATTATCAATCTTCTTACCCAGTGCGATAGGCAAGCTCATCTTTGAATTAACAAACTTATCGCTGGCAAGCAGGGCGCGCATAGACACGATCTGCTTATTAGCGTTAGGTACTTCTATACCAATGGTGCCGCGACCGGGGATAGGTGCGATGATACGGATGCCTAAGGCCGCAAGGTTCAGTGCGATATCATCTTCCAGGTTGCGGATCTTAGAAATACGCACACCTTCAGCCGGAACGATCTCGTATAGTGTTACGGTAGGTCCAACTGTTGCACTGATGCGTTGAATTTCAATACCGAAACTTTTCAGCGTTTGAATGATCTGGTTCTTATTCTTTTCCAGTTCTTCTTTATCAAGCGTTACTGTTTCCTGGCTTCGGTCTTCTAAGAGATCAAGCGTAGGAAACTTATAGCTTGGCAAGTCCAGTTCGGGAGCGTAAGGTTCCTTATCCTCGATGCTGATGTGAGCACCATTTTTTAATACAGGTGTTTCGTCCTTGTTGCTCACTACCTCAAAAGAAAGTTCTGTTTCATCTTCAGCCTCTTCTTCTTCAACTTCCTGCTCTTCGGTTTCTTCGTCTTCGTATTCCTCCTCCTCTTCGTCTACAATTACTTCCTCCTCTTCTTCTTCTTCTTCACTCATGCTATTTGCAGAAGCATAGGGAGCAGCATTTGATTCATGTTCAGCTACAGACATTTCAAGAGCCTGTGCTTCGTCTTCATCTATTACTGCCAGTGGTCTGTGCTCGTCAGGTCTTTTCCCTTCCTTTATTTCCTCCTGATCAGTCTCCGTAATGACTACAGGAGTGGGTGTCATTGCAGCGGCTACACTCTGTGCCGTACGCTTAGCCCGGCGGAGCAGTGGAGAAATATCGAGGGCAAATACCACGAAAATGAAGAAGCAGACAATGGCAAAAAGCAGCAGGCCGGTACCACCTGAGCCCATAAAGCCACCCATATAGGTAATAGCCGACTTGCCCCAGGCGCCGCCAAACGGAAAGGCCGAGTCCGGCATCAGGTATTCCAGGATGGGCCCGGTGATGAGCAGGATGATGGATAGCCAACGCAGGTAGCGCAGCACAGGGATCGCCCTCTTTTTGTATAAAATGCTGATACCTATAGAACTGATCCACACCGCGATAGCTAATGCAGCTATACCTACCCCCCTGTAAACGAGCAAATGCGATACTCCTGCTCCCATGCGGCCGCCCCAGTTGGCCACCGGGTCGCTGGACTGAAAGAGGAAATC
>DASPNB010000393.1:0-2935 GCA_035626755.1 Flavipsychrobacter sp. | reverse complement strand
AGCGTTGGATTGTATCCAGATGTCCTTCATAAAAGGAGCTACCTTGCCTTTAGAGTTATACTTTACAGTAATAACACCGCTTTTACCCGGCAGAATGGGTTGTTTAGGCCATTCAGGTATGGTACAACCGCAAGATGCAGTGGCATTCTGAATGATCAGGGCTTCCTTACCTGTATTGGTAAATTCAAACTTATGCTCATATGGCTCATCCCTCTCGGTTATTTCACCAAAATCGTGGGTATCGCCACCTTTGAATTTGAACTGAGCGCCCGGAGCTTTAACTGTTTGCTGCTGCGCCTGGGCTTCTATCGTGCCTGCTATCGAAAAACTAAGCAGGGCTAATGCAACCAATATCTTCTTCATCGTCTATTAATTTAGTCTATCGTTCCTACACCAATATTAGTTGGTCTTGATCATTGAGTTATTCTCAGGCACAGAGCTCGTAGGAGCTTTTTCAACAGTACCCTTAATGGTCAGCACCTTTACACCTGCATTAGAAGTAACAGTGATCGATTTGGTGAAAGCACCGGGACGACCTACAGTGTTGTAAGAAGCCTTGATCTTACCAGTCTTACCGGGAGCGATAGGCTCCTTAGAGTAAGAAGGAGTAGTGCAACCACATGAAGCCTGAACGGTTTCAATTGTCAGGGGTTCTTTGCCCGTGTTCTTGAATTCGAATTCATATTCACCGGCAGGACCTTCTGCTATGGTACCGAAGTCGTGGCTGTCAGTGTTGAAAGCCATATTTTCAGGCTTCAGGCTGGTTTGCTTGGCAGGGGCTGCTGCAGGTTTGGCTGCGGCGGGCTGGGTTGCCGCCGGGCTTGGAGCTGCATGATTATGGCCCTTGTGATCGTCATGGCTTTGAGCATAAGCTCCTGTTGCTAAAAATGCAATGCTTAATGTGAGCAGAACTTTCTTCATTTTATGATGTTTTTTTACAGATTTACTTGATGTAATTGCTAAATAACAAATTTAATACCGAAATCGTTACCAACCGTACTTATTTATTGTTAAAAGGCCCTTAAAACGCTGATTCGGTACTATTTTTACAAACCAAATACAATATTAGCGGCATTCGCATATAAGGACGGGTTTGGAGCTAAAAACGTTGGAAATTGATGAGTTTTGAGGCAGACATAAAGGCCTGTATAGAGGTCTTAAATGCAGGAGAAAGCATTCTGTACCCCACCGATACCGTATGGGGAATAGGCTGTGACGCGCTGAATGAGGATGCTGTAGAAAAGGTATTTGCCATAAAGCAGCGCCCTAAAGAGAAAGGCTTTATAGTGCTTCTGGCAGAGGCCCGGGATGTGCTGCAGTATGTGGCAGCCCCCCACCCTGATATAATAGACATAATGGAGCGCTTTGAGCGGCCGACCACCGTAATTTTTGATGGTCCGCTTGGCTTTCCCGAAAACCTGCTGAACAATGATGGCACTATCGCTATAAGGATACCTGAAGACCCGTTTTGCAAGGCACTCCTCAAAAGGTTCAGGAAACCATTGGTTTCTACGTCGGCCAACCTGAGCGGAGAACCCGGGGCACAAACCTATAATATGATCAACCCGGCTGTAATAGAACAGGTTGCCTATGTAGTAAAGCACCGGCAGAATGATACCAGCCTGAAACCACCTTCCAGGCTGGTGCGGCTGCTGGAAGATGGAAGCATGGATATAATAAGAGCATAAACAGACGCGCAGAGAATAATAGTAATGGATATAGCTTGTACTAAAGAAGAACTGGATATACTAAATAAGATATCGGCGGCAGCGGCGGGACTTGGGACCGACTGCTACCTGATAGGCGGCTTTGTGCGCGATAAAATACTGGGCAGGGAAACCAAAGACGCAGATATTGTCTGCACTAAGGATGGCATAGAACTGGCCCATGAAGCTGCGAAAAAATTCAGGCCGGTACCTAAAGTGAACTTTTTTAAGAATTTCGGTACGGCACATTTCAGGTATAGGGATATTGATATAGAGTTTGTGGGCGCAAGGAAGGAGTCTTACCGTTCAGATTCACGGAAGCCCGACGTTAGTCCCGGAAGCCTGGAGGATGATCAGAAAAGGAGGGATTTTACTATCAATGCACTAGCCATCAGTCTTAATGAAAAAGACTTCGGCAAGCTGATAGACCCCTTTAACGGCCTGGCAGACATGCAGGCAGGCATTATGCGCACCCCTCTTGACCCTGATATTACTTTTTCAGACGACCCACTCAGGATGATGCGCTGCATCAGGTTTGCCACCCAGCTTGGATTTACAATAGAACCGTCTGCCTTTGAGGCTATCAGCCGCAATAGGGAACGTATACGGATCATATCGCAGGAGCGGATAACCGATGAACTGAATAAGATCATTCAAACACCAAAGCCGTCCGTAGGCTTCGACTTACTTTATAAAACAGAACTGCTGCATGAGTTTTTCCCCCAGCTGACCGACCTGGCCGGTGTAGAAATGATAGAAGGAAAGGGACACAAAGACAATTTCTACCATACCCTGCAGGTGCTGGATAATGTAGCCACCCGCAGCACCGATCTCTGGCTGCGCTGGGCAGCACTACTGCATGACATTGGCAAGCCTGCCACGAAGCGTTTTGAGAAAGGACACGGCTGGACCTTCCACGGACACGAAGTGGTGGGCGAAAAAATGACTCCCCGAATCTTCAAACAGCTTCGTCTTCCCCTGAATGAAAAGATGAAGTATGTAGCCAAACTGGTAAACCTCCATCTGCGCCCTATCAGCCTGACTAAAGAAGACATTACAGACTCAGCCATGCGCCGCCTGCTATTTGACGCCGGTGCAGACCTTGAAGATCTGATGATGCTTTGTGAAAGTGACATCACCTCCAAAAACAGGCAAAAAGTAAAACGCTTCCTCGAAAACTTTGAAATAGTAAAGGAACGCCTTAAAGAAGTAGAAGAAAAAGATAAGAT
>DASPNB010000392.1:0-5470 GCA_035626755.1 Flavipsychrobacter sp. | reverse complement strand
ACCCGCTGTCACCGTGATAGTCGTACTGGTACTGGTTCCTGTCCAGCCGGAGGGTAGCACCCAGGTATAATCATCTGCACCGGGCACAGGATAGATATAGTAAGTTTGAGCACTTCCGGCACAAACCGGATCGAATCCAATAATAGAACCTGGCTGAGGTGGTGGGCTGGTACACTGCGCCCAACTGTGTGAAACGGGTAAAAGTAAGGCCAGTATAATATAAAGTGTTTTCGGCATAGCGGTTTAACTATATATCAAATATAATAAAACAGGCATTGAATTGATGCATCTAAATGAAAAAGACCTGCTTTTGCAGGTCTTTTCTATATTTTTTGCAGATAATTACTATCCTACAGCTATACGCTTAAAGCTTGTAACAGTAAGATCCCCTTCTACTGATTTCAGGTAGTCGGCTACAGTCTTACTATTGTCCTTTACGAAAGCTTGTGGCAACAGTGTATTTTCTTTAAAGAATTTGTTCAGTTTACCTTGAGCGATTTTCTCCACCATATCACCTGTTTTGCCTTCAGCAAGAACTTGTTCTACGGCAATCGCCCTTTCACGCTCCAGCATTTCTGCTGAGATGCTGTCAGAATCTACAGCCAGCGGGTTCATCGCAGCTATTTGCATGGCAACATCTTTACCTGCAGCTATGTTAGCTTCGTTAGCAGCTTTGTTCAGGCTCACGAGAACACCTATGCGGTAACCTGCGTGTATATATGGAACCACCGCTTCTCCTGTTACAAATTCGTAACGGATAACATCTATCTTCTCACCTATTTTAGCAACTTGCTCCAGCAGTTTATCAGCTACTGTAGCACCGCTCATTTGGGCAGCTTTCAGGTCTTCTACTGTAGCAGCTTTAGTGCTCAGTGCAATATCAGCCAGTTCGTTGGCAAATGCGATAAAGTCAGCATTCTTCGCAACGAAGTCAGTTTCAGAGCTCAGGTTTACTATAACGCCATATTTGTTATCAGCGCTAGCCTTTGCTATTACCACACCTTCTTTAGCTTCACGGTCGCTACGGTTAGCAGCTACCTTCTGGCCTTTTTTACGCAGGTAGTCGATCGCCTTTTCAAAGTCGCCATCGCTTTCCATCAGGGCCTTGCGGCAGTCCATCATACCTGCACCTGTTTGCTGGCGCAGCTTATTTACATCAGCAGCAGAAATAGTTACACTACTCATTGTTATATCTCCTATGATTTTTTATGATTATTAATTAAGGCTGCGAATTTCGCATTTTTATCATTAAAGCCCCTGGTGGGGGCTTTAATGATATATTAAGCTTGTAAAGTGCTAATTATTAACGCTTAGCAGCTGGCCTGCTTCCACCACCTGGACGGCTTCCACCTGCTCCGCCACCACGGTTGCCACCGCCACGGTTACCACCACCTGTACCAGCTCCACGGCCAGCACCGGCACCTGCGCCTGCACCACGACGACGACGTCCGCCATCTTTACCTTCTTCTTCTTCCACTTCCAGGCCGCGGGTCCTTTCTGCAGATTCTTCCACAGTGGTTTCCTCTTCAGATTCCTTGTTCTGTGCACGCTCCTGCAAACCTTCAAGTATTGCAGCAGTCAGGTATTGAGTAACGATAGCTATCGACTTAGTAGCATCGTCATTTGATGGTATAGCGAAATCAACCTTAGTAGGATCACTGTTAGTATCTACCATCGCGAAGGTAGTGATACCAAGACGCTTGGCTTCTGCCAGTGCAATATGCTCGTGGCTGATATCAACCATGAACAGTGCAGCCGGGGTACGGCCCATCTGTGCGATACCGCCCAGTACCTTTTCCATTTTATCCTTGCTGCGGCTCAGGGTCAGGCGCTCCTTCTTGGTAACGCTATCCATTGTACCGTCTTCCAGCATTTTCTGGATGCTCTGCATCTTCTTCACGCTCTTGCGAATAGTCTGGAAGTTAGTGAGCATACCACCCAACCAACGTTCAGTTACGAAAGGCATGTTTGCTCTCGCAGCAGCTTCAGCAACTATTTCTTTTGCTTGCTTCTTGGTAGCGACAAACATTATTTTCTTACCGCTCTTAGCGATCGATTTCAGTGCAGCGGCAGCTTCATCAAGACCATCGATAGTTTTGTTCAGATCAATGATGTGGATGCCGTTCTTTTCTGCAAAGATGTACGGAAGCATTTTAGGATTCCACTTCTTCTTCAGGTGGCCGAAATGCACACCAGCTTCAAGTAGTTGCTGGTGCAGGCTTTTATTATCTTCCATTTTAATTTTTTCTTGTCGGTTAAATAAATAAAGAATACAAACCAGCGATTAACGTTTAGAGAACTGGAAGCTACGACGGGCTTTTGCCTTACCGAACTTCTTACGTTCTACCGAGCGTGGATCACGTGTCATCAGGCCTTTCGCCTTCAGTGCAGGACGATATTCAGGGTTAACTTCACACAATACACGGGCAATACCCAGCTTTATAGCTTCTGCCTGGCCTTTAGGACCACCGCCTTGTACATTCACCACCACATCGAACGAGCTTACAGACTCAATAGTCTTGAAAGGAAGCTCTACCTGGTTTTGCAGGTACATGATCGGAAAATATTCCCTGTACTCTTTGTCATTAACCGTAATGGTACCTGTGCCCTTGCTCAGGTATACACGAGCAACTGCTTCTTTACGGCGACCAACGGCGTTTTTTTGTTTTTCCATTATATAGAATGGTATTTTTTTAGTTATTTAATAGCCCCCTTCAGGGGGTTGGGGGTTATTTAGAACTTTAAATCTTTTGGTTGCTGTGCCTTGTGCGGGTGCTCAGCGCCTTCGTAAACGAAAAGCTTCTTTACCATCGCACGACCCAGGCGGTTTTTAGGCAACATGCCTTTTACAGCGCGCTCTATCATCAGGTTAGGACGACGGCCGATCAGTTCTTTAGCAGTTTCCGCTTTCTGACCTCCAGGATAGCCTGAGTATGTCAGATATTCCTTATCGTCCATCTTGGTACCTGTCAGTACGGCCTTGCCTGAATTGATAACGATCACATAATCACCACAATCAAAGTGCGGTGTATAATAGGCTTTGTTCTTACCGCGCAGTATTGCAGCGATCCTCGAACTCATGCGGCCCAGCGTTTGGTTGGTAGCATCCACTACATGCCATTCACGCTTTACGATCTTTTCGTTAGCCGACTGTGTTTTAAAACTAAGGTGTCTCATTTCTGGTTTTTCTATTGATTATCAACTGTTTATGGAGGCAATTATGGCCAAAAACACGAACAGCCCCTTAAAATTGGGACTGCAAAGGTAGATTCAGTATCCGATTGCACCAAAAAATTCATTAAGTTTTTTTGGAGACTCATCGCAACCTATTGATTTTCAATTGATTTTTTGACAATAAATTTTTATTCCCAATGAAACACTACTCCTCCAGCCCCTGTAAAAACAGGTCAAAGGCTGCATCCTGGGTCTCTTTATTGAACCGTATCTTACGGAAAAGCTTGCAATTAGCCCTCATCTGGTCATAGTCCTTATCCGACATTACCACCAGTTTCAGGATATTTTGCTCCAGGGCAGCAAAGTCAGAGGGTGCACTCACCCAACCTATCTTACCATCCTTTACGATTTTCGCCCCTTCACCCGATCCGCTGAAGAACACAGGTATAGCATTAGCCATAGCCATAAATATCTTAGAGGGCACAGCTCCCGGCAGGTCCGTTTTCAGCGGCACCATGGTCGCGTGAAAATCGCTCAGCATCCTCGGCATCTCAGAAGCTGAGATCGAATTATGATAGAATATCCCGCGATCAGGATTGTCGGCTATCAGTTGCTCTATCTTTTCTCTTTCGTATCCATCACCATAAATATGAAATTCCACATTCAGTGCAGCAAAGTCGATATTGGCACAAACATCGTAAACCCCTTGCGCCACTCCCAGCAGGCCTGCATACACAATTTTCTTTTTACCCTCAGGTCTTGGCTTATGTATATATGGTGATGTTTCCTGTAGGTTTCTATAGAGAAACTCTTTCTTCTTGCTTTTTAGCGACTGGCGTATATGTTCCAGTATTTCATCCGACTGGCCAATGTAAGCATCAGAAAGATTGTACATCCGTTTTTCCATCACTTCCAGGAAGCGATAAACAACACCTTTCTTTATCGCACCCAGCTCCAGTGCCGATCGCGGCCATAGGTCGCTTACATTCAGCACGGCCTTGCTTCCTATTATACGGGCGATAACAATACCGGCATAGGCCGAAAGAAATGGCGGCGAACTCACGATCACCATGTCCGGTCGTTGAATAAATAGTTTGGGCAAGGCAAAGAAATAAAGCGAAAATGTATAGCTGAACATGCTTGCTATACGTTTCAAAGGATTTTTCGAATTAGAAGGATACAGCCATAGTCGGTTGATCTTAATATTATTGGCCTTTTCTTTTTGTATCAGTTTACCTCGGAACGAAGGGAATATTTTTCCTACGGGGTAGTTAGGCATACAGGTGATCACCTCCACAACGTGCCCCCTGGCCGTAAGCATTTTTGCAAGGTTGTTGATGCGTGTAGGTGCAGCCCCCTTCTCAGGTGGGTAAGAATTACAAATTATAGTAATCTTCTTAGCCATTCGTATATCCTCATAACGTAACTCCCCTCTCCGCGAATGGGCTACCTTTTCTAAATATGGATTGTTGAGGACAAATTCCAAGGGCCTAAATTATAGTTCCAAAAATAAAGGTTATGTGAAATTATCTCTGTTATCTGCTTGTTATTACAAATAAGTGATTGTCAGATGCTTGCGGGCAAAGTATACCCCCTTCCCCTATTCTGTTCTTTCAGCCAGTTAACAAGCGGATCAAAATACTCCAGCATAGCCTTCGCATTCAGGTCATCACCTGTCGACTCCTTAAGCACTTTTCTCCAGTCTCTGGAAGAACCCGGCTTCATTATCGTACGCAGGAAGTCCCCTATTTCCTTCTTACCATAGTAATCGGTAGCTCTTGGGTCTTGCTTCAGGATATTTTTGGCTATATGGTTGTGGAGTTGGTAGAGTATCACATAAGAGAGCGCATAGTCATAGTACTGCGCTGCATCGTCGTTAATATGTGTTTTAGTGGCTGCATCGCAAAACTCTTCTCCACGCTCAAACGGCGGAACTATACCCTGGTATTTCTTCGCCAGCTCCCACCATTTTTTATTGAATTGATCAGCAGGGAGATTATCAACATACAGCGCTTTTTCAAAATTACTCATAGTTCCTGACGAGAAAAAGATAAAAACCACTGTATTCAGTGCTTCTTTCAGCAGCGATTGTATACTGTCTGTTTTGGTATTCGCAGCGATCAACCCGCGTCCCGCCAGGAAGGGCTTTTGCATCGCAGCAAGACCCATCATGCTGCCTATCGCTTCATGGTATGCACGGTTGGCGCCCTGGCGCAGTAGCGGTGGCACGTCGCTATTAGTATAGGTCATATAATAATAGATGTGTCCCAGCTCATGGTGCGCTGTTTCAAACCAC